>JADZGG010000308.1 GCA_020854015.1 Flavobacteriales bacterium | reverse complement strand
CCGAGTCGGTCGCCTGGCTCGAGCGCTTCCTGAAGGACTATCCGGGCACCGTGGTGGCTGTCACTCACGACCGCTACTTCCTCGACAACGTGGCCGGCTGGATCCTCGAATTGGACCGCGGCGAAGGCATTCCCTACAAGGGCAACTACACCAACTGGCTGGAGCAGAAGACCGCCCGCCTTTCGCTCGAGGAGAAGGTGGAGAGCAAGCGCAACCGCATCCTGAAACAGGAGTTGGAGTGGGTCCGCAGCAACGCCAAGGCCCGCCGCACCAAGAGCAAGGCCCGTCTCGAGAACTACGAGAAGATGCAGAGCGAAACGGTGAAGGAGAAGGAGGCCAAGCTTGAGATCTACATCCCCAATGGCCAGCGATTGGGCGACAAGGTCATCGAGTTCAAGGGCGTCAGCAAGGCCTTCAGTGATCGCGTGCTCTTCGAGGACATCAGCTTCACCCTGCCCCCGGCGGGCATCGTCGGCATCATCGGCCCCAACGGCGCAGGTAAGACCACCATGTTCCGCATGATCATGGGCGAAGAGAAGCCCGACGCCGGTACCGTCACCCTCGGCGACACCGTACAGCTCGCTTACGTGGACCAGAGCCACAAGGACCTGCTTCCCGAGAAGACGGTCTACCAGGTGCTGAGCAACGACCAGGAGAACATGGCCATCGGCGGCACACTGGTGAACAGCCGTGCTTACCTGGCCCGCTTCAACTTCACCGGTCAGGACCAGAACAAGAAGGTCGGCGTGCTCTCCGGTGGGGAACGCAACCGCCTGCACCTGGCCATGACGCTGAAGAACGGAAGCAACGTGCTGCTGCTTGACGAACCGACCAACGACCTGGACGTGAACACGCTCCGCGCGCTGGAGGAGGGCATCGAGGACTACAGCGGCTGCGCCGTCATCATCAGCCACGACCGCTGGTTCCTGGACCGGGTGTGCACGCACATCCTCGCTTTCGAGGGCGATAGCAAGGTCTACTGGTTCGAAGGCGGCTTCAGCGACTACGAGGAGAACTACAAGAAGCGGGTAGGCGACATTGTGCCGAAGCGCTTGAAGTACAAGAAGCTGGTGCGGGGTTGACCGATCGCCCATTCCCCGGACAATCCTACATTTGCAGCCCAAACCGAGAAACAATGGCACAGGATTCACAGGCGCAAGCCATCCGCAAGCGCAAAGCCACCCAGAAGATCGCCCGCTTGAAGGCCGAAAAAGCGGCTGCCGAACAGAAGCCCACGAAAAATGAGAAGACCGCCTAAGGGTGGTCCCATCGCATACCTTGAGCGCAGGTCTACCCTGCCGCCAATTACAGGAGCCCGGTGATCAGCCGGGCTTTTGCTTTGCACAACGACCAGACCCATGAGCCGCGGATTCGTCAGGGAGGATGATCAGGAGGAAGCGCCCTTCATTCCGCCGCGCGCACCCCTGCCCCCGGGCGTTCCCAATCACGTAACCCCGCGTGGCCTCCAGCAATTGCTCGATGAGCGCGCTGCGTTGGAGCAGGAACGTTCGCTGCCCTACGAAAGCGACTACGCCCGTCGGCGGGCCTGGGCCGAGATCGATGGTCGGTTGGAACTGCTGAACGAACGCATCGGCAGTGCCCGCGTGGTGGAGCCTCCCGATCCTGCACCGGACGAAGTGCGATTCGGGGCTGCGGTCACGTTCCGCTTCCTGAAAGGGCCACAAGCAGGGCAGGAGCACACCTTCTACATCGTGGGGGTGGACGAAGCCTCGGTGAAGGAGGGCAGGATCGCCTTCGTGGCACCGATCGCCCGGGCTTTGCTTGGCAAACGACCGGGTGAAGTTGCTGCCTTCGACTTGGGGGCGATGCAGCAGGAATTGGAAGTGCTGGTGGTGACCTACGACTAGGCCGGCTTCGGTCCGCTGATCTTCCGGTAGGGGAAGGCGTGGAAGATGTGACGACGGGCGAAGCGCGCGTTGCCGTCGGTGTTCACGAACTTCTTGTAGACGTTCGGACCCACGCCGAAGTACTCATACACGCTACCGTCACCGAAATTCACATGCAGCGTCATGTGCTTGTAGTTCCAGTTGCTGATCGCCGTGGTCTCGGTGGTCTTGGTGTACTCCTCAGCCTCCTTCTCGTGCGTTTCGGGGTGGATGCTCTCCAGGAACTTGTAGGCTTCGATCACGCGCTGGCTGGTCTGCTCAGCCTCCAGGCGCTGGGCCTCCTCCTGGAACCGGTCCGGGTGGTGGGTCTTCATAAGGCCCTTGTAGAGCGTGTTGAGCTCCTTCAAGGTGGTGTTGTGGGCGGCGCCCAGTAACCTGCGGCTGTCGGCGATCTTCTTCATGGAGCAGTGCGCACCGGGGCATTTCCCCGGTTTCGGGCCGCGAAGGTCGGCATTCTCGACAGGATGGAGGACCCTGCGATGGAATTCCTTCAATGGACATGGCTCAGGACCAGTGATATGACGGGTCTCAGGAGCCTCGGAAGGGAACCCTGAGCGGCCCACTTGCGTTCAACGGCTCGCCATGCGTGTATTCGTGTCGATAGCTCTCCTGCTCGACCTCTTCGCTAGTGCCCAGACCGGGCCTGGTGGCGTTGGTTCCGCTGCTAACAACGTGCTCTGGCTCACCGCCCATCAAGGGGTGACCACTTCCGGGCCATTGGTGAATGCCTGGAACGATCGTTCCGGCAACGCCAACAATGCCGCTTACCTCGCTGGACAACCGGGCCAGCGACCTGTGCTGGTGGGCACCTCGCAGAACGGGTATGCCTCCATCGACTTCGACGGAGTGGACGATCAGCTTCAGGTGCCGGACCATGCCAAGCTGGACCTGAACCAATGGGACCTCTTCATGGTGGGGGCGGTGGATGCGGCGAAGAACAACAACGCATGGTTCTCCAAGGGGGCCAACACCACAACGAACTACGCGATGTGGAGCCCGAGTTCCGGGGCTTTGCAGTTGCCCGTCTACGACATCTTCGGTCTGCTGTCGTCCCCAACCACCATTGCCGGGCTCACCTCCACGTCCTTCAGCCTCATCGAGTACAGCAACACGGCCGTTCTTGGCATCTTCCCTTCGCGGAACGTCTATTCCCAGGGCGCCACGGTCTATACCGACGCCAGCCTTCTGCAGCTGCCGCAGACCAACAACCAGCCCGTGCGCATCGGCAACGTGCAAGGTCCGGCCGGGTGGAACTTGAACGGGGACCTGGCCGAACTGATCTTCTACAACAGCCCGCTGAACCAGGCCCAACGCATCATCGTAAGCAACTACCTCTCGGCCAAGTACGCACTGCCGCACACCACGGGCAACCTCTATGTACAGGATGATCCGGCGAACGGGAACCACGACCACGATGTGGCCGGTATCGGGCGCATCAGTACCAGCGCGCTTCATACCGATGCGCGGGGCCCAGGGATCGTACGGATCTACAACGCCGCAGGTCTCGGCAACAACGAATTCATGTTCTGGGGCCACCAGAACGGTGCTGTCGGCACCTGGGGTTCGATCGATCTACCCGCGGGAATACAAGGACGTTGGTTCCGTGAATGGCGCGTCAGCGAAGTGAACCAGAGCGGCGGTGCTGTTGACGTCGGTTCAGTTACCATGGATTTCGACCTCACAGGCATCTCCCCGATCACGGCCTCGGACATCCGGCTTCTCGTGGACACGGACAATGATGGAACGTTCGCGGACGAAACACCGGTCGCGACGCCCGTGGCCGCTGGTGGCAACATCTATCGCTTCACCGGGATCACGGCCCTCGCAAACAACCGGCGTTTCACCTTGGGGACCATCAACTACGCGCAGACGCCCCTGCCGATCGAACTGCTGGAGTTCGAGGCCAAGGCCGATCCACCAACGGGTGTTCGATTGAACTGGCGTACTGCCACGGAGCATAACAACGACCACTTCACAGTGGAACGCAGCGCCGATCTGTTGGAATGGGTCCCGGTGGTCACGGTGCCCGGCGCTGGCAACAGCAGCACAACGCTGAGCTACGTCAGCCTGGATCCGCACCCCGTGGTCGGTACCAACTACTACCGTATACGTCAGACCGACGTGAACGGTGCGACCACGCTGTCGAACACCGAAAGCGTGCTCTGGACGAAGGCGACGGACGTCTCTCTGTTCCCGAACCCGGCCCACGAGCAACTGATCGTGGTGGCCGCCCTGCTTGAGCAAGGCAGCTTGCGCCTGTTCAATGCGTCAGGGGCGGAGGTCCGCGTTCCGATCGTCATCGGTGCGGGCCGTGCCTGGCTGCGTACCGCGGAGCTTCCGGCTGGGGTCTACCTGCTGCGCCTCGATGGCCCCGGCGGCCACTCCAGCCACCCCTTCGTGGTGGAATAAGCACGCTTACGTCTTCACGTTCCCTTCCCGGTCCATTGCGGCCCCGGCCCGTACTTTCGCGGCGCACTTCGCCCTTTCTCCTTCGCTCTTCGCCCTTCTTCCATGAAGCCAAGCATTCCCAAAGGCACGCGCGATTTCTCCCCCGTGGAGATGCTCCGCCGCCAGTACATCTTCGACACCATCCGCGGTGTTTTTCGGAAGTACGGCTTCCTGCCGCTGGAAACGCCGGCCATGGAGCACCTCGAGACCCTCACTGGCAAGTACGGGGAGGAGGGGGACAGGTTGATCTTCCGGGTACAGGAGCGTGGGCGCACATTCGAGTCTGGTGTGGACAAGGCTCTTGCGGCGGGCGGAGGTGATGCTAAGCAAGTGGCGGACCAGGTGCGGAAGCTGACCGCAAGCGAAGGATTGCGCTACGACCTCACCGTGCCCTTCGCGCGCTACGTGGTGATGCACCAGCACGAGCTCGCCTTCCCTTTCAAGCGTTACCAGATCCAACCGGTGTGGCGTGCTGACCGTCCGCAGAAAGGCCGTTACCGCGAGTTCTACCAGTGCGATGCGGATGTGATCGGTAGCACAAGCCTCTTGAACGAAGTGGAGTTGGTCCAACTTTTCGATGACGTGTTCACCGCGCTGGGACTGCCCGTAGTGGTGAAGGTCAACGACCGCAAGGTGCTCAGCGGTATCGCCGAAGTGAGCGGCCAGCCGGACATGGTGGTCGACATCGTCACCGCGATCGACAAGCTGGAAAAGATCGGCCGCGAGAAGGTGGAGGAGGAGATGCGCAACAAGGGCGTGTCCGATGAAGCGATCAAGGGCATCGCCCCCTTGTTCGAACTGAAGGGCAGTTGGAAGCAGCAGCGTCCGGAGCTGGAGAAGTGGCTGGCCTCCTCATCGATCGCCCAACAAGGCCTGAAGGACCTGGACACGGTGTTCAATGCTGTGGGAACGATGAAGAGCGCGGTGCTCGAGTTCGACCCCACGCTCGCCCGCGGTCTGGACTATTACACCGGCGCCATATTCGAGGTGAAGGCTGCGGAAGGCACCATGCCCGGCAGCATCTGCGGTGGCGGTCGATACGACGACCTTACGTGAGTGTGCGGGTTGAAGAACATGAGCGGCGTGGGCATCAGCTTCGGCGCGGACCGCATCTACGACGTGCTGCTGGAGACGAACAAGTTCCCTGCGGAGCTGGGCGGAAGCACCAAATTGCTCTTCGCCAACTTCGGTGAGGCCGAGGCCCTGCATTGCCTGAAGCTGTTGCGCCAGGTGCGCGAGGCCGGCATCGCCGCAGAGCTTTAGCCCGATGCCGTGACGATGGCCAAGCAGTTCAAGTCCGCGGACGACAAGGGCATTCCGTACGTCGCCATCATCGGCGGGAACGAGATGCAGCAAGGCATCGTCACCATCAAGGACATGAGGACCGGTGAGCAGAAAGCCGTGAAGCAGGAGGATCTCATCCACACCATTCAAGCCTAACGCTCGAAGCCCAGACCATGGCATACAAGAAGAACAAGTCCGGCAAGGGCCGTAGCGCCGTCGCCTCCCTCCACGTTATCGGCACCGTCGGCCTGAAGCTCGATGAGCTCGACGTCATTGTTTCGGAGCGCCGCAACATCGCCCTGAACAAGGACGCGGTCACCGCGGTGAAACGCAGTCACGCTTACCTCGCTGACCGACTGAAAAAGAGCGACGCGCCGATCTACGGCGTGAACACCGGCTTCGGTTCGTTGCACAGCACCTCCATCGCGAAGAAGGACCTGGCGCAGCTGCAGAAGAACCTGGTAATGAGCCATGCCTGCGGCAGCGGTGATCCTGTGCCTGCGGAGATCGTCCGCGCCATGCTGGTGCTGAAGGTGCAGAACATGGCCTTCGGGCACAGCGCGGTCGCATTGAGCACGGTGCAACGCCTGGTGGACATGCACAACGCTGACATGCTGCCGGTGGTCTACGAGCGCGGCTCGCTCGGCGCTTCCGGGGATCTGGCGCCACTGGCGCATCTGAGCCTTCCGCTGATCGGCCTTGGCGAAGTGGTGCTGAAGGGCGAACGCATGCCCGCGGCGAAAGCCCTGAAGAAGTTGGGCTGGAAACCGCTCGAGCTCGGCCCCAAGGAAGGGCTCGCGCTGCTCAACGGCACCCAGTTCATGAACAGCTACGCATCGCTGCTCGCACTGAAAGCCTCACGCCTCGCCGACCTCGCGGACATCATCGCCGCCGTGAGCCTCGACGCGTATGATGGACGCATCGAACCCTTCCATCCTTCCGTGCACGCGGTGCGTCCGCATCCTGGGCAGGCCGTGGTGGCGGGCCGCATGCGCGACCTGATCGAGGGCAGCGCGCTCATCACGCGCAAGAAGGCCCATGTGCAGGATCCATACTCCTTCCGCTGCATACCACAGGTGCATGGCGCCAGCCGCGATGCCATCGCCTATGTGGAGCGCGTGGTGGAACGGGAGCTCGAGGCCGTTACCGACAACCCCACTGTGTTCGATGACGAGGACCTGGTGATCAGTGCAGGCAATTTCCATGGGCAGCCGCTCGCATTGGCACTGGACTTCCTGGCGATCGCAGTGGCCGAGCTGGGGAGCATCAGTGAGCGCCGCAGTTACAAGCTGATCGGTGGCCAGCGTGGTCTTCCGGCCTTCCTCGTCGCAGAGCCAGGCCTCAACAGTGGCTTCATGATCCCGCAGTACACGGCCGCTTCGCTCGTGAGCGCCAACAAGCAACGCTGCATGCCCAACAGCGTGGACACCATCGATAGCAGCAACGGACAGGAAGACCACGTGAGCATGGGTGCCGCCGCAGCCATCAAGACCTGGCAGGTGGTGAACGATGTGGAGCGCGTGCTCGCCATCGAACTGCTCAGCGCCGCACAGGCGCTCCAGTTCCGCCGTCCGGCCAAGACCTCGGGCCGCCTCGAGTCGCTCGTTGCCGCCTTCCGCGAGCGGGTGCCTTTCGTGAAGAAGGATGTGGTGATGCACGACCTCATGGAGGCATCGCTGGATTTCGTGCGAACGCTGCCCTTGGACTGATCACTTGGTCCGATGACCATTTACCTGCTACCCGGCATGGGCTGCGATGCACGCTTGTTCGAGCGGCTGCACCTTGACGGTTACGAGGTGGTGAAGCTCGAATGGCCGTCATTCGGTCCGAAGGACACGCTCGCGGACATCGCAGGTCGCATGGCCGCTGAGGTACGTTCCACAGAACCGCATGTGTTGGTGGGCGTGAGCATGGGCGGAATGGTGGCGCAAGAGCTTGCGCTGCTCACAGAGCCCCAGAAGGTGGTGCTTATCTCATCCTGGACGGGTCCTCAGGAATGGCCCGCACATGTGCGGATAGGTGCACGGCTCGGCATGCACCGGATCATCAGGGATTGGACCATGCGCGCATCATGGCCAGTGAAGCGCCTGATGGATCCGCGGGACGTTGATGTGGACCGACTGCTCTGGGACATGGCCGTGAAGCAGTCCGCTCGGCAGCTGCGCTACGGCACCGGTGCGATCATGCGTTGGAAGGGCTCGCGTTGGACAGGACCGCTCGTGAGGATCCATGGCGACAAGGACATCGTTACGCCCCTGCGCTTCCCCGTCGATCACCTGGTCAACGGTGGGCAGCACGTCATGATCTTGACGAAAGCGGATGAAGTGACGGCCTGCCTTCGCAGCGCCCTTACTGCTTGACGAACCGAAGGGTCGAGAGGTCCTTGGATGTAGCTACGCGGAGGACGTATGGGCCAGAGCACAAGCCTTCCACGTCCATCTCCAGCCTGCTCGCGTTGAAGACCATCTGGGGCACCGGTACGCTGCGTCCCTGTGAATCGAAGAGCTGTAGGCTGCGCGGCGTTTCCGGCAGGTCGATCCAGAGCTTGTCGATGGCGGGGTTGGGAAAGAGCTCGACCGGAACATCCACTTGGTCCTCGATCGAGGTGCCGATCAGCTGCTGGATCTGCACCTGATCGAAGGCACCGAAGAGACCTGCGGCCATCTGGTTGCCATCATCCGGTATCAGCGAAAGTTGAAGGGAGTTGATATCGGTGGAGCCGGTCACGATGAAGGTGTCGGCCACCAAGGTCCAAACGCCGGCGTCAGACCAAGCATCAGCCAATATGGTGCTGTTGAACGCGGGTCCTTCGCTCAAGCGAACGGCTGCTCCGGGTACATTGCCGGGGTCGGCGTTGCGGATCCAGGCGCTCAGCACCCACGTGCCCGGCTGCAGCCAGGAGGCCGGTTGGTAGATCGTCTCTACGATCGTGCAGGGGCAGTTGAAGTCCAGGATACCGACCTCCACTGCGTACTGCCCGCCGCCGGGTGACGCGTTGCCTGTAAGTTGGTAGGGTTGGCAGGGGCAATAGACGTTCCATCCGTTGATGCCGTTCTCGAAGCTCCCGTTCAGCACCTGTGCCTGGATGGGGAGGAGCAGGAAAAAGGAGAGGACCGCAGGAAGTGTTCGCATGGGTGGAGCGCTTGATCTCCGAAAGTAGACGCACGATCCGCATCTTCGTTGCCGCAACCCGCACCTATGGATCACCTCTTCTCGCTCGCTTCGCTCATCAGCCTGCTCACATTGACCGTGCTGGAGATCGTGCTGGGCATCGACAACGTCATCTTCGTCAGCATCATCCTGGGCCGTATTCCCGCCGAAAAGCGGCTGCGTGCGCGGCGCATCTGGATGGTAGGCGGCATCCTGCTGCGCTCGATGCTCCTCTTGGGCCTGGGTTGGCTGGTGAAGCACGGTGAGAACGAGCTGTTCGCGGTCTTCGGCTACGGCTTCAACCTGCGTGACCTGATCATGTTCTTCGGCGGCCTTTTCCTGCTGTACAAGGCGGTGAAGGAGATCCACGAGAAGCTGGAGGGGGGCGAGGAGCACGCCAAGCCGGCCAACGCCAAGACAGCATTCACAGCGCTGGTGGTTCAGATCCTCTTGGTGGATGCCGTGTTCTCGTTCGACAGCATCGTTACCGCCATCGGGCTCGCTGACCACGTGGAGATCATGATCTGCGCGGTGATCATCGCCATGATCGTGATGTTCTTCTTCGCGAACGCCATCAGCGGCTTCATTGAGAAGCATCCGGCCTTGAAGATGCTCGCACTTTCCTTTCTTGTGATGGTGGGCTTCATGCTCTTCTTCGAGGGCCTGCACCCCATCCACCAGAGCTCCATTCCGAAAGGCTACGCCTACGTGGCCATGGCCTTCAGCTTCGGCGTGGAACTGCTGAACATGCGCGCCCGCAAGCGGCATGTGGTGAAGTTGAACAAGTAGTTCGCGGATGCTCAGTTGAGCTGGCCTCCGAACACATAGCGCACGATGTTCGCGCCCATCTGCAGGGCCTTCGCACGCTTTTCCGGGCTGTCGTTGTGCACGTCCGGGTCTTCCCAGCCGTCGCCGAGATCGCACTCGAAGTCGTAGAAGCAGACGAGCCTTCCTTCCCAGAAGAGCCCAAAGCCTTGCGGGGCTTTGCCGTCGTGTTCGTGAACCTTCGGCAGGCCGTTGGGGAAGTCGAACTTCTGGTGGTAGATGGGATGGACAAAGGGCAGCTCCACGAACTCCAGTTCCGGGAACACGCGCTTCATCATCGGCCGGATGTAGGGGTCCATACCGTAGTTGTCACTGATGTGTAGGAAGCCTCCGCCGATCAAGTAATTCCGCAGGTTCTCGGTCTCCTGCCCGTTGAACACCACATTGCCGTGGCCGGTCATATGCACCATCGGGAAGGTGTAGAGGTCCGGACTGCTCACCTCCACGGTCGGTACTTCCGTACTGATGTTCATGGCGAGCTGGTCGTTGCAATACTTCACTAGGTTCGGGATCGACGTGGGGTTCGCGTACCAGTCGCCGCCGCCATTGTACTTCAACAACGCGATCTGGTAGGTCCCTTGCCCGTGGAGGAGCCCCGTGAGGCCGAGGAAGCTGATGAAGAGGAAGGTCCGGAACATGGGAGCGAAGTTACCGAGCTTGTTGAGCGAAGCTCATCCAGGTGCAGGCGGCAAGGGCAGCGGTCTCGGTACGCAGGCGAGCGGCGCCCAAGCTCACGGCCTGGAACCCGTGTTCCCGCAGTGTGCCAGCTTCGGCGGCTGTGAAGTCACCTTCCGGACCGATCAGGACCAGGGCGTTCACCGAAGGCTGGTAGCGTGCAACCAGAGAATCATGTTCGCCTTCGCACCATCCGAAGAAGCGTTGCTCCGGCAGGTCCTCGCGCAACAAGGCGGACATGTCCATGGGCTCGTCGGTGCGGGGCAGCCAGGTGCGCTGGCTCTGCTTCATGGCGCTCACAGCCACGCGCAGCAAACGGTCGGCGCGCATGCGGGAGCGTTCTGTACGTTCGGTCATCAGCGGAGTGATCCGGTCGACTCCGATCTCCACGGCCTTCTCCACGAACCACTCGAAGCGGTCGTTCTGCTTGGTTGGCGCCACGGCCAGGTGGATGCGTGCTTTACGTTCGGGGGCATCCTGAACACGATCCACCACACGTGCCACCACGCGCCGCTTGGAGACCTCCACAAGCTCGGCGTTGGCGTGTGTGCCCCGTCCATCGAGCAGCCCGATGCGGACGCCTTCCTGCAAGCGCAACACTGAAGCGGCGTGGTGCGCTTCACCCTCCGATAGCTCGATCAGGTCGGGCAGGAGGTCAGGGCAGTGGAACAGGTGCATGGCGGGGAAGCGATCGGTCGATGCGGACCAACAGGAACAGGCCCAGTGCGAAGGTCGGTAGGAAGAGCAAGGTGGCCATGGTCGGCGATAGGCCCAACAGTACGGGCCATTGCCACGTGGTCCATTCACCCTTCAACACGCGCGGAAGCACTTCCGTGAACAAGGGATGCTGCACTTCCGTGGGCAAGGAGTAGCTGATCGTCATCTTCGCTGCCATCGCGCACAGGAGGCCGAAGCTGCAAAGGCCAAGGCTCGCCCAGCGTTCCAGCGGACGGTCAGCGATGCGCTGCCCGATGGCAAAGCACAACAACGTGGCGCTCGCCATGAGGTAACGCGGCCCGTAGGTCCAGCCGCCCCACCAGGTGGCATGCGTGAGGAAGGCCGCGATCAATAGCAAAGCCGGCAGCACGAATGGATCGCGGAGGAAGGTTCTTATGCTCATGTTCCGCGGCAGTGTCCACAGACCGACGATGAGGAAGGGCATATAGAAGAGCAGCCCGCGGTAGTCGCTGACGAGCAGCCCGAGCATCGCCTTCGGCTGCCAGGTTCCGAAACCGTACTGGTGGTGCATGGCCCCATAGTTCACGGCGTAAGCGTTGGGGAAGGTGAGCGCTTCACCAGTGACGGCCAGGTTGTGCAAAGCCATGCCGAGCAGCCCCGGAAACAGACCGAGCAAGAGCAGGCCAATGGGCCGCCATCGCTTGTCCAGCAGCAATTGCATCGCCCACGCGATGGGGAAGAGGAGCAACGCCGATTCGCATAGGAAGGCTGCGCCGCACCAGAGGCCGGCGCGCAGGTGTTGATCACGCAGCATGGCACGTGCCGACAGCACACTGAAGAGGGCACCCGGCAGGTGGTTGTAGAAGCTGCCGCTGTACACGAAGAGGAAAGATCCGAAGAACGGTAGCGTTGCGAGCAATGCTGTGTTCACCGGCAAGCGCTGTCGCGAACGTAGGTCGTTCCATGCCAAGGTGATCAACAGCGCCAACGGTACGCTTCCGCATAGAAGGCCTCCGATCCGTAGCAGGCCATCGGTCAGAGTGCCGCGCTCGTTCGCGGTCACCAGGCCGAGCTTCACCATCAGCCAATGGAAGGGCAACACCACGAAGGTGGGCAGGGGCGCCTTGTCGGAATAGTAGCGGCCGTTCACCAGGCACTTGTCGCCGGTCACGTCCTGGATCGGGGTGATCTCCAGTGTGCCGCGGTCCACAAGCGAGGCCACACAGGCAGCGCGCGACATCGTGTTGTCGTTGTGCCCTTGGTCGAGGTGCCAGCTGCACAGGAACAGGGTGACTAGAAAAAAGAGGACGGTGGGCCTTGGTGCGCGCATTCCCGTCAACCCTTCAGCCTACTGCTTCTTGAAGTCGAGCTTCCAGAAGTGGAAGTCAGGGCTGTTGAGGTCCACCTTGAAGCCTGTGACCTTGTGGTCCGCATCGAAAGTGAAGGTGATGTAGCCAGGCTCCAGGAAGGGGTCGGCGTGCTCCCATTTCCATGTATCATAATGCCAATGGACGAGCTTCCCGGTAAGGAGTTCCTTGGCCGGGCGGAAGGACAGGGTCGGTGTTCCCAGATCGTCCACGATGGTGGCCTCGCCGTAGATCTTGTCCAAGTAAGCACCAGCGATGGAAGGGAGGTTGGTGCTGGGCTTGGTTTTGGGAACGCGCGCGGCAACTCGGTCGGCCACGCGCTTGGCGTCCTCCTCCTTATTGGCCTTGATCCGGGGCAGCATGGTGGCCACGGGGTCGGCCTTGCCTTCGCCCAGGTAAAGGTCCAGGATCTTGTTGGTGGCCGCGAACACGGAATATGATTCGCCGTTGCCCAGGGCGATCACCGCAAGGTCCTTGTCCGGCACCACGGCATGGTTCAAGATGAAGCCCGGCATGCCACCGCTGTGCGTGATCACCTTCTCGCCGTTGTTCGACTCGATGAACCAGCCCAGGCCGGCCCCTTCGCGACGACCGCCTATGGCGAGGTGACTGGAGGTGATGGTGCCGTAGCTGCCTTTGCTCAGGAAAGGCTTGTCGCCCAGCTTGCCTTCATTGGCCCACATCGCGTCCCACTTGGCGAGGTCGTTCACCGTGCTGAGGACACCGCAGGCTCCATCGGCACCCGCCAGGGCCTGGTAGGGCATGCTTTTTTGCGGGGCCGCGGGGTCCTGGCCTTTGCGCACATGCGGCAGCGCCACATCGGTCATGCTCGCGAGGTCGGCGGTCTCCACGCGGCTGCGGTCCATGCCCAGTGGCTTGAAGATCCGCGTGATGATGAACTGGTCCCACGTCATGCCGCTCACGCGTTCGATCACTTGCGCGGCCGCGATGAACATCAGGTTGCTATAACCGAACTCGTCCCGGAACTCCATGCTGAACGGCTCACCGGAATGGCGCGCGAGGATCTCCTTGGGCGTGTAGTTCGTCCCGTACCACAGCAGGTCGCCATCGAAGGTGATCCAGCCACTGCGGTGACATAGCAGGTCGGTGATCGTGAAGTGCTCGGTGACGTAGGCGTCCGGCGTCTTGAACTCCGGCAGATACATCCGCACGGGATCTTCGAAGCTCAGCTTTCCCTCATCCACCAACAGTCCGATCGCGCAGGCGGTGAAGGCCTTGCTCAAGCTGGCGCAGTAGAAGACGGAGTTCGGGGTCACCGGGTCGGCCTTCGCCAGGTCCAGCTTACCATAGCCCTTGCTCCAGATCAGTTGTCCGTTCTGCACGATACCCACCGCGAGCCCGGGCTGGTCGAACTGCTGGACAGCGTTGGCGAGGTAGGCATCGAGGGCCTGGAGGTCGGGGCTTTTCTGGGCATGGACCGAAGCAAGGCCGAGCAGTCCGGAGAAGAGGAGAACGTGACGAAGGTTCATGGCGCGGGTGGAAGGTGCGCCAAGGTAACCAGCGGTGCGGGCACGGAGCCCTCAGTGCGCGCTCAGCGGTTGGGCGGGGGGGCGCCCTGTTGGCCTCCGCCTTGACGACCACCGCCGCGCTGGTCACCGCCCCGCTCACGCATACGCTTCAGCAATTCCTTGTTGAAGTCGCGCTCGGCCTGGTAGAGCTTCACGGTGCGTACTGCCCCGATGTTCTTCTTGAACTCCCCGCTGTATTTGCGGCGCGTATCCAGTTCCTTCTGGCGGGTGCTGAGCTCCTTGTCGATCAGCTGTGTGGCCTCGGCCTCGGTGAGCTCGGTGCCGCTCTTCTTCACGCCGCGGTGGAAGTCGCGCATCTCCTTGCGGGTAGCGTCCAGCTCCTTGTCGTACTGGTTGTAGATAGGCCAGAACTTCTGCGCCTCTTCCGGGGTGAAGCCCATTTTCTGGGTGATGTAGGCCACCTTCTGTGCTTTGATCTCCTCTAGCTTCTCGTCGGGGATCGGTGGCATGTCATCAGCTTGTGCGAATGCCAAGGTGCTGGCCAGGACCAGCGTGGCGCTGGAAAGCAGGCGGGTGATCAGGTTCTTCATAGCTCGGTGATCAGTTGGGAAAGGTCGGTCTGTTCGGTCTCCAGCCAGGCGGCCAGTTCATCTTCGGTCAGGTCCACATTGGCGCTCGCCACGCTCGAACCTTCGCTTTCGTAGAGCGCTGCCAAGGCTTCAGGGTCATCCAGCAGTTCGAGTTCGTCCACAGTGGTCTCGGGGATCACCACGGCAGCTTGCTCAACAGGGCCTTCCGTGCTGCGGAACAGCCACCATGCACCGGCCAGGACGGCAGACAAGGGCAGGGCCAGGGCCAACCGCTTGACCCAGGGCGTCCAGCGCAGGCCGGGAACCTGGGTTGTTACATGGGCTTGCACCTGATGCGGAAATCGCTCGAAGAGCCCCTCCGGCACCACGAAGGGATCCACCTTGGGGATGGACGTCAGCGTGGGGGCCAGCGACTTCAGGTCTTCGTGTTCGGGTCGAGTGTTCATCGGCGTACAGGCAATAAGACCGGTGGTCGTTCACATGGTTTGATCCGGGCGCGTGAGATGGGCCTCGATCTTCTTCACGGCAATGTGGTAGCTGGCTTTCAACGCCCCCACACTCGTTCCGGTGATGGTGCTCATCTGCTCGTACTTCATCTCTTCGAAGTACTTCATGGTAAAGACCGCACGCTGCTTCGTTGGCAGGGTCATCACGGCCTTCTGCAGTTTCTTCTGAATGATGTCCCCACTGAAATGCTCGCTGCTGTCCAACGTGGTGGTGAGGCGCTCGATCACGCTGCTCTCGGTCACGAACAGGCCGCGCCGCATGCGCTTCAGATGCGTGATGCTCTCGTTGTGCGCGATGCGGTAGAGCCAGCTGTAGAGCTGGGCATCCTCGCGGAAACGCTCAAGTCCGGTCCAGGCCTTTAGGAACACGTTCTGGAGCACGTCCTGCGTCTCGTCCGGGTCGGTGACCATGCGGCGTACGAAGGCGTAGAGGCGTTTCTGGTACGCCCGGACAATGAGGTTGAAGGCATAGTGTCGTGTATCCTCCTTGCGGAAGAGGGCCATGAGCTCGGCATCGGACATGTCGCTCATGCGCCGGGCCGTTCAGTTGAGTGGAAGACTACTTCCGCTTGAGCGCTCGTTGCGCAGCGGCCACGATGTCCGGCACATCCAGACCGTACTTCTGCAACAACTGATCCGGTGTTCCGCTCTCGCCGAAGCTGTCGTTCACGGCCACGAACTCCATGGGGAGCGGCTGCTTCAAGGCGAGCACCTGGGCGATGCTGTCGCCCAAGCCTCCGAACCGGTTGTGTTCCTCGCAGCTTACCGCACATCCTGTCTTGCGTACCGAAGCTAGGACGGTGGCTTCGTCGAGAGGTTTAATAGTGTGCACGTTGATCACCTCCGCCTTGATACCCGCGTTGGCCAGTTCTTCGGCTGCCTGCAACGCGCGCCATACCAGATGACCACAAGCGAAGATGCTGACGTCGGAACCTTCCACCAGGATCTGGGCTTTACCGATCTCGAAGGGCATGTCCGCAGGGATGAACACGGGCCATTTCGGGCGACCGAATCGCAGGTAGACGGGCCCTTCATGCGCACCGATGGCGATGGTGGCCTGCTTGGTCTGGTTGAAGTCGCAGGGCACGATCACCGTCATGCCCGGCAGCATCTTCATCAACCCGATATCCTCGAGGATCTGGTGCGTGGCGCCGTCCTCGCCGAGCGTGAGCCCGGCGTGGCTGGCGCAGATCTTCACGTTCTTCCCAGCGTAGGCGATGCTCTGGCGGATCTGGTCGTACACGCGGCCCGTACTGAAATTCGCGAAGGTTCCCGTGAAGGGGATCTTGCCGCCGATGGTAAGGCCTGCGGCCACGCCCATCATGTTGGCTTCGGCCACACCCATCTGGAAGAAACGCTCCGGGAAGGCCTTGGCGAAGGCGTCCATCTTCAGCGATCCGGTCAGGTCCGCGCACAGGGCCACCACGTTGGGGTCGCGCTTGCCGAGTTCAAGTAGTCCGGCGCCGAAGCCGCTGCGGGAGTCCTTTTGGTCGAGGAGGGGGACGTTGGCCATGGTGTTCAGAGGGTGACCGTGATGCTTTGACCGCCGGTGATGGTGAAGTCCTTTTCGATGGAATAGATGGTCTGTCGCGCGCTGTCGGAACGGTACACGACCTTGTAGCTGCCCGGCAACAGCCGGAACTGATGACTCGTTGCCGTGGGATCGAGGTCCACCACCCATTTCAGTTCGCTGCCGTCCTTCACGAAGATGGCGCCGGGACCTTGGGCGGTGGGCACGATGTTCACGACGCCTGGCTGCGGTATGCTGATGGTCGTGACGGCGCTTTGCTTGACGTCCACGTCCGGGATGGTGAGGCGCGGCAGCGTAAGCACTTCCAGGTCGTAGCGGCCCACCCGGTAGCGCTCGGTGCTGTTGAGGTCCTGCACATGCAAGGTGGCGTCGATGCCGTCCTTTCGCACGATCACCGGGATACCGCGCTCACTGCCCCAAGCGCTCTCGGTGCGAAGTTCCAGGTCACCCTGGCCTGCATCCAGCGTGATGATGTTGTGCTGTCCGGCCTTCACACTGACGTTCTCGCGCACGCTGGGCGGAATGGTGTGCGCCACAATGCGGTAGGTGAACAGCGGATCGATGGTCAGCGTGTCGGGTTCGCCCTTACTGCTCATCGTGTGCACGAAGTTGTAGCGTTGCTGTCCTGTGCGTTGGTCGTAGAAGGTCACCGGAACATTGGTCTCCTTGGGTTTGCCGTTCACATCCAGCAAGTGCAGCGTCGTGGTGGTGTTGTTGAGGGCCTGGCTGATCACGAGGCGTAACACGTGGTCGAACATGGCCGGGGTGCCTGCATCATAGTAGTTGCCCACACATTCCAGGCTGTACTTCTCGTCGCCCACCAGGCCCACTCCGATCACGAAGGGTTTCAGAATGATGCCCTTGGCCTGCAAGGCTCGGCTCACCGCACATGGGTCCTCATCACAGGCCTCGATACCGTCGGTGATCAGGATGATGATGTTGCGCACCTTACGTGTGTCGTTGAAGGTCGTGGGCGGAAAATCATCGGCGGCTTTCAGCAAGGAACGTGCGATGGGTGTGGTGCCCAGGCATTGCACCGTGCGCATGCGTTCCCGAATGGCAGGCACGCTGTTCGGACTGAACGGGACCTCGAGCTTCGTGTCGTCGCAGTCTTGTTTACCCGGCTCGATCCTCGTTTGGTGACCGTAGAGCCTCAAAGCGATCTCCAGGTCGGGCTGTCCTTCGATCTCGGTCAAGGAGCGCAGCAATACCTCGCGTGCAGCGTTGATCTTGGGTTGGTTGTCCCAGAACGCGTTCATGCTGTTGCTCGCGTCCATCACGAACAACAGGCGTGTCAACTCCCGCTTTTCAGCAGGCTTGGTCTGGGCAACGAGCGGCGATAGCATGGCCAACGAGAGCCCGATCACTACGCTGCGCAGAAAGGAGGAGGTCCGCATGGTGCTGCCGTGTTGCAAATGCGGTACCAAGCGAAGCTGGGGGATGGGGAGGTTCAATAGTCCCCTAACGTTTCAGGGAGCTGCGCCAGTGCGCGGGCAAGCTGTTCATCGTTCGGAGGAATGCCGTGCCACTCGTGCGAGCCGACCATGAAGTCGACGCCCTGGCCCATCTCGGTGCGCATCAGGATCACGATCGGCAGGCCTTTGCCTGTCCGGGACTTTGCTTCGTTCAGCGTGGCCAACAGTTCGGCCATGTCGTTGCCATTGCAGATCAGCACGTCCCAGCCGAAAGCCTTCCACTTCGCGGGCAGGTCGCCAAGGGGCATCACGTCATCCACATCGCCGTCGATCTGGCGGCCGTTCCAATCCACCGTGGCGATCAGGTTATCGACCTTGTGCCGGGGGGCGCTCATGGCGGCCTCCCAGATCTGGCCTTCCTGCAGTTCTCCGTCACCGTGCAGCGTGAACACCAGATGCGGATCTCCGTTCAGCTTCTTCGCCAATGCGGCACCGATGCCGACACTGAGGCCTTGACCAAGCGAACCGCTCGCCATCCGAATGCCGGGCAACCCTTCATGCGTTGTAGGGTGACCCTGTAGCCGCGAATCGAGCTTGCGGAAGGTGGCCAGCTCCTTCACAGGGAAGTAGCCACTGTGTGCGAGCACGCTGTACCACACCGGGCTGATGTGCCCATTGCTCAGGAAAAAGAGGTCCTGCCCGATGCCGTCCATGCTGAAGGCTTTGGGGTCGTGACGCAGGATGCTCCAGTAAAGGGCAACGAAGAACTCGGTGCAGCCCAGGGAAGCACCTGGGTGGCCGCTCTGGCAGCCATGCACCATGCGGACAATGTCACGGCGCACCTGCGAACAGATGCTGTCCAATTCGTCGGTCGATACGCTGGAAGCTGCGGCCGGCGCGGGTTTGGTCATGGTGGGCAAGGGTTCCGGAATAGTGCTGCGAAGGTATCGGGGAGGCCTCGCCAAGGCCGTTCCGTGTGGATAACTTCTGAAAAGTGAAAGGGGCGTCGGCCGTGCCGTGAGGCCGCTATCTTCCCAGCATGCGCAAGGATCCCATCGACCGCTTGCTGCGGCCTTTCGACCATTTCATGCACCACCAGGCCACCGGTGGCGTGCTGTTGTTCATGGGTGCAATGGCAGCCATGGTGCTCGCCAATTCCCCTTGGCGCGAAGCATATCACCACTTGTGGGACGTACCGGTCGGACTGGATCTCGGGGGACATCGCCTCGAACGTTCGCTCCATCATTGGGTCAATGACGGGCTGATGGCCCTTTTCTTCTTCGTGGTGGGCCTGGAGCTCAAGCGAGAGGTGGTGGGCGGTGAGCTGAGCGATCCGCGCAAGGCCTTGTTGCCTGTGGCTGCTGGCTTCGGTGGCATGCTCGTGCCTGCGCTGATCTATGCGCTCCTCAATCCTCCCGGCTCTTTCACGGGCAGTGGTTGGGGTGTTCCCATGGCAACGGACATCGCTTTCGCGCTGGGTATCATGGCGCTATTGGGAAGCAAGGTGCCTACGGCGCTCAAGGTGTTCCTTACCACCGTGGCCATCGCCGACGATCTGGGCAGCGTGTTGGTGATCGCGTTCTTCTACACCAGTGACATCGGCTGGAACTACCTCGCCATCGGGGGCGGTGCGTTGGCAGTGATGACCGTGGCCAATCTGGTGGGTGTACGCAGTGCCGTGTTCTATGGTGTGGTGGGTATCGGACTGCTGTGGACGGCCTTCCTGTTAAGCGGTGTGCACGCGACCATCGCTGGTGTGCTGGCGGCCTTCACCATTCCGGTGCGCACCAAGCTCAACGAGGCCCAGTTCCTTTCACGCCTGCGTGAGCTGACAGCACGCTTCTCACGTCAGGATCCGAACGGGCTGCCGACGCTAACGGAGGAACAGCTCCAGACCATCAGTTCCATAAAGCTCTCCGCTGCCCATGCGGAGACGCCGTTGCAACGGCTTGAACAGGGTTTGCATCCACTCGTCGCCTTCGTGATACTTCCGGTCTTCGCCTTTGCGAATGCGGGCGTGGAGCTTCCGGAAGACATTCCGTCGGCGGTGCAAGGGACGGTCTTTTTAGGTGTGCTGTTCGGGTTGGTGATCGGTAAGCCGGTGGGCATCATCCTTACCTGCTGGTTACTCATGCGCACGGGTGCAGCCAAATTGAGCGCAGGTCTGCGTTGGGGACACTTGGTCGGTATGTCCATCCTCGCCGGTGTGGGTTTCACCATGTCGTTCTTCGTGAACGAGCTTGCGTTCCAGAATGAGGGCTCCATCCAACAGGCCAAGCTGGCCATCATACTTGCATCAGTGATCGCGGGTATCGTCGGTTACCTCTGGTTACGGGCGGAAGCCGGACGTTCGCCGGCGAAGAGCGATAGTGACAGAAGTGAAAGGAAGAAGGCATAAGGCACTACGCCCCATTGCCTAGCCAGCACGTTCTCGGTCAGGCAACACACCAGCACGAAAAGCAGGAAGCCGACAAGCCGCGCATCGTTCCGCTGCCAGGCCCTGCGCATGGGAACGAAGAAGAGCGAACCGAAGAGGAACGCTCCGAGGATGCCGAAGGAAAGCCACCAGTGCATGGGTTGGCAATGCGTGCTGAAACTGCCGTTGAGGTATCGTGGGTCGTTGAACTGCGTGTAACACATGTCCAGTGCGGGTTGAACGTCGGCTTGGCCAAGACCCCAGAGCCAGTTGTTCTCCAGCAATTCCACGGTGCAATGCCCGATCACCAAACGCTCGCTCACTGAGTTCGATGTGCCGACCACAGGCATCGCCAGGTCAGTGCGGAAAGGCTCCATCGCCCGTTGGCGCGCTGATGGGATCAGTGCGGTCAGTAGGGCCAGGACACCGATCAGCATCGCGGTTCGGCGCAATGAACGCTCCCGTCCTGGGTGTGACCAAAGGACCAATGAACTGGCAGCGGCGAAGGCGACCAGAGGCGTACGCGAAGCGATCAATGCACCGGCCGCGGTCAACAACAAGGCTATGGAGATGCGAAGTGTACGCTGCTCCGGGGTACGAAGAGCACGTTCGACCATGAAGTACGCACCGAGCAGGAAGAAATACGCGCCGAAGGGTGGATGGATCCCGGTGGCATCCGAGAACCGTTGCCGGTAGACCTGCTCGAAAGGAAGTTCCATTGAAGATCCGTGAGCGAGAATGGAGAGGTTCGCGAAAAGGGCGAGTGCCAGCGACGCGATCGCATAGACGTCAACAGCACGATCCCGCAGACCTGCATCCAAAGGAGGACGAAGGATGAAGACCACAAACGGAGCGAGGGCCAGGATCGAACTACGTTCTGCAATATGCCAGGCCTCGATAGGGTCGGTCGCTCGCAATAGATCGAGGGCCATTAAAACAAAGGGCGAGGCCAGGAGGAGAAAGGTGCGAACATCCGGCCCAGCTCGTTCCGTCCTTACCAGGAGCCGGTGCAGCAAAGCACTGAGCACCCAGAGCAGGATCACGCCCACAGCAGGCCGCATGCCGAGCATAGGCACACAGGCGAGCAACAAGGTCGAGGATCGGAACAGGGCCGTACAGACCTTAGCGGCGGGCATGGTTGGCCAGTTCGGCATCCACGAGTGCCTTGATCTCCGCGCGGAACACAGGGCTGAAATGAGGGGTCATGTGTTCCCGGATCCCTTCCGCAGAACGACGCACCCCCTGGGCCTCGAATTGGCCCACGGCCTTTGCAATGGAAGCGGGGGAAGGGTCCTCGAAGAAGACGCCGGTCTCACCGTCCAGCACGGTCTCCAGGTAGCCGCCTTTTCGCAGCGCGATCACAGGCGTACCGCAGCTCTGAGCTTCCATCGGGGTCAGGCCCAGATCCTCGTCGGCGGCCACGATCAAGGCCTTGGCGGTCTGCATAAGTCGGATCAGCTCAGCACGGCTGGCATGCCCGATCATGGTAACGTTCGGTGTCAACATGGAACGCAAGCGCTCCTGCTCGGGACCATCACCGCAGAGGATCAACCGCTTATCGGGCATCAGTGCGAACGCTCGGATGATCTCGTGCATCTTCTTGTAGGGCACAAGACGGGCTGCAGCCAGATAGTGTGAGCGTTCACCATCGCCGAGCGTGTAGAGTTCGCCATCCACTGGCGGAAGCACGATGTCCGACTCGCGGCCATAGATCCGTTTCACGCGGTCGGCCACGTTTTGGCTGTTGGCGATGAAACGGTCCACATACGCGGAGTTCGCGTGGTCCCAACGGCGCAAGCGGTCCAGCACGGTGCGCACCACGGAAGCCCTCAGCCCGGAGAGCTCATGGTCTTCGATGTACGTGGCCTCCTGCACCCATGCGTACCGCATGGGTGTGTGGATGTAGCATACATGCACCTGATGATGCTTCTTCCGAACTCCCTTGGCAACGGCATAGGAGGAGGAGATGATCAGGTCGTAGGAGGAGAGGTCGAAGCGTTCGATAGCCTTCGGGAAGAAGGGGAGGTAGTTCCGGTAGTGCTTGCGCGCGCCGGGAAGGCGCTGGATGAAGCTCGTGCGCGCACGCTTTCCGTGCAGGATCTCCGCGCGGTCCTCATCGTTCAGGAAGTCGACCAGTGAGAACACGTCCGCATCGTAGATCTTCAGTAGTTCGCTGGTGACCTTCTCGGCGCCGCCGCTCACCAACAACCAATCGTGTACCAGTGCGATACGCATGTCAGAGGCACTTCGACCGTTCGATCACACTTCGCAGCGCTGTTTCCATGCGTTGCTCCGAGAAGCGCGCATGCACCCGCATGACCTGTTCCTCGTACAGCAGGGTACCCGGTGTTCGGAGCGGAAGAAGTGAAAGCACAGCCGAAAGATCGGAGGATCCATCGAATCGACAGGCATGAAAGAAAGAGCCGAACTGATCCAACAGGACCGGGAGCGGTCGTGCGATCACTGGGCAGCCCCGCTGAAGCGCCTCCAGCACAGGCAATCCGAAACCCTCGTAGACCGAAGGGTGGATAAGCGCCTGGGCATGGTCGTAGAGCCAGGTGAGCTGCGCAT
>JADZGG010000307.1 GCA_020854015.1 Flavobacteriales bacterium | reverse complement strand
GCCCACCACATGGGCGATGCGCTCCTTCATCTCCTTGGCGGCCTTGTTGGTGAAGGTGAGGGACAGGATCTGGAAGGGGTCCACGCCCTTGGCCATCATTAAGTGCGCGATGCGCGTGGTGAGCACCTTGGTCTTGCCACTGCCCGCACCCGCGATCACCATGGTGGGGCCGTCCGTGTGGGTCACGGCCGCGCGCTGGGCTTCGTTCAAGCCTTGGAGATAGTCCTGCATCACAAGTGGGTCCGCCAACACATCAACACCGGGCGGAGCGCGAAGGTACTTGGGCACTACCGCGTTGGCTTCGACAGCTTTTGAACAGAGAAGGGTCGATCGCTCACTTTCGCTCGGGAAGCGCCATCAGTCGGGTCTGGCACCATCGGAACACGGGGTGCAACGCGAAGGTGTAGAACAGCACACCGCCCCAGCCAGCGATCTGCATGTAAACGAAGATGCGTTCACCCAGCTCGTATTGTTGATGTTCCAACAGGGTCAGCAGGGTGCTGTTCGGATCAATGTCCCGCAGCTCGTAGATCCGCTGTTGCAAGGCGTCGTAGCCGAAGATGTCGAAGCGTTCGTTCAGCACGAACAAGGTGAACAGGATGAAGGCCGGCGCGGCAACGTTAGCCAGGATGTTCATGACCGCCGGCACCGTGCGATAGGCCTTCAGCATCGGCACCCGGAACTGGATCACCATCACGTATACCACAAATAGATAGTAGCACCAGAGCATGATCACCTCCTCGTCCACATGGAAGACAAGGTCTTCGGTGATCAACGAGAAGACGAGGATCAGGATGGGAAGCACCATCGCGGTGACCACAGCGATCAGGAAGGGCTGCCAGTAGAGGTTCTTGAAGATCGAGATCAGCAGGGCGATGCAGAAGGTGGACAACACCATGCCGTAGAGGATGGCCTCCCATTCCAGGAACTCGTAGTCGTAGGCCTTGGCCTCGGCAACATCGCTGATGGTGTTCTCCGCGCTCCACAAGCTGGTGGTGCTGGCCTCGCGCTCCCTGAACTCGGCGAGCACTTGGGAAGCGGGGAGCAGCTGCACGTTCGGGCTGTAGGCACGCGCCTTCTTCAAGGTGGCCTCGATTGTCATCGCATCCGGCGGTCCGGGACCTGCGTAGCGTTCCAAGTACCGGAGCTCCAGTACGCTGTCGGTATCCATCGCGCGTCCGTTCCACTGTTCGTACGGCGTAAAGCTTCCCAGCTGGGTGCGCAGCAAGGGGAAGTGCGTTTCGATCGAGTCGATGAGGTGCAGGTGGTAAGCCGCCGTGTCCGGATCGTACGCGGAACTGTCGTCGGGGTCTGTCACATTGTTGTACACGCTCACATGGTCCTCATAGAGCTCGTGCAGCGAACGATCGGTCTCCACCTCGTTGTCCGGCATGTCGTCACGGTGCCGGTATTCATCCAGGCTGTGAAAGAACCGATGGGTGCCGTGGCCCTGCCGGGTATGGTACGCTATCCGTCGCCTTGCCTTAACTGCGGCGACATCCACCTCATCCATGGCGGTCTCCATCGCGTAGGAAACGGTCCTCACCCTGTCATCATCAGCGTCGTGGGTGTCGTTGCCATAGAGCCAGGGCTCCAGCTCGTTCAGTGCGTTCACATCCGCATTGAAGCGCTCGTCCGGCACCAAGTGGCCAATACGGTAGGCAATGGTGACCGCTAGGGTCGTGGGCAATGTTAGGATGAGCAGCAAGCTGAGCCAGTGAATAAGCAGCTCACCGACCGAAGCATAGGAGCGGCGAATACCGAAGCGCCGCTCCACCGTGAAGAGCACCACGCGGAACACCCAGAATGCGGCGTACACCACGGCAGGCACCATCATGTAACTCCAGACCTCCTCGTGTTCCGGGAAGCCGTAGAGGTCTACGGGGAGGAACAGACCTAGCAGCAATGCAACGGCGTCCAGTAACAGGATGAACCAGAGGTGCAGGTGCAGGCGCGTGCTCCACAGGCGCGGGTGATGCTCCTGGAGCCAGAGGTCCAGTTGCCGCAGGAAGGGCGGTATCAGGCGCCGGAGCAGGTTCATGTGTCCTGGTGGAAGAGCTTGCGCGTGGATGTGCTGATGTCGCGGAAGTAGCTGAGCTCGATCCCCGCCTGGCTCACGGCCAGCAGCACATTCCGGGCGGTCACGGTCCGCGCTGTCGTCAGGCGCCAGAGCAGTCCCGTATCGTCCAGGTCCACCGGGCCGAGCGCGGCCAGGGCGGCCAGCAGACGGATGCGGTCCGCATCACCTTTCAATTCGTACACGTTGGTCACACGGTCACCGTCGAAGGCGTTGGCTGCACCGCTGTAGGCCACTTGTCCGTTCTTGAGGAACACGATGGTGTCGGCGATGGCCTCGATCTCGTGCAGTTGCTGGGAGCTCAGGATCACGGCCACGGGGTGCCGTCGTGAACTGGCAAGGTGCCGCAGGTCCTGGAGGAAAAGCTGTTGGGCCTGCAGATCGAGGTTGGCGATGGGCTCGTCGAGCACCAATAAGCGTGGGCGCCACACAACCATGCGGGCCAGCTCGAAGCGGAGCTTGTAACCGCTGCTCAGTTCGCTCCACGTCAGGTCCTTGAAACGCGTCAATCCCAGGCGATGCAGGGTGTGCTCCACGCGTCGGGTGTTAGCCGCTCCTTTCAGCCCATGCACCGCTGCGGTGAAGCGCAGGTTCTGGAGCAGGGTGCCATACCAGCGGGCGTTCCGTTGCGGGATCCAAGCGATGGTGCTACGGATGGCGTAGGGGTCCGCGCTTCGACCGGGGTGTTCAAGAGTGCCGCTGTCATGGTCCAACAAGCCGGCCACCTGCCTCAAGAGGGTGGTCTTTCCGTTGCCGTTCTCCCCAACCACCCCGGTAATGGTTCCCGTGCGAAGCTCCAGGTCCACAGGACCAAGACCGAAGCGATGACCCCGCGAGCTGAACTGCTTCATCAGTCCATTGCTGCGGAACACGGGTTCGCTGTGCGTCGCTCGGGTCTCCGCTGCCTCAAGCGGACCGCGCTGCCGGATGCGTTCCACCAGCTCGCGCACCTTGATGGCATAGGCCTGACCCCGTTCCCCCGAAAGCTCGGCGGCTCCCAGGTTGCGGTCCATGTTGTAGGATGCGCGGAGCTTCAGGGCCTCTTCCCCTAGGTCGGAGAGCGCTTCGAACTCATCGCACAGGTCCATCAGCCGTCGCGTGGCCAGGCTCATGTCCGTACCTGACAACAGGTCGGAGAGCTCGTCGAGGCGCTGGGCGGCGTTCATAGGATGGGGAGCGAACGGCAGGGGTGTGGGCTAAAGTATGGGCCGTGCGTCATTCCTTCCTTGTATACATCGCTGTCCGACCGGTCCCTTCACGCGTTACTCTTCCATGGGCAAGCGCTTCGGCCAGGTCGCGGCTCGCGCTGGCGGTGCTCAGCTCCGGGAACACAAGCAGGTAGTCCTTGCGGCGGAAGGGCCTGGTGGGTGCTTGGTGAAGGAAGAGGTCCATGCGGTCGGTTGCGGAACGCACGGGGTCAGGTGCGGCCAACAGCTCGGCCAGGGCCTCGTCGATGCGCTCCAGCATGTACGTGATGAAGCCGCCACAATCCCCTTGGCGGTCAGCGTATTCCAAGGCTGCATAATAGGCCGGCAGTGTGCGAAGGATGAAGGCCTCGACCGGAAGGAAGGCGAACACGGGCCAGTGGCGCATCAACACACTGCGCTGCCATAGCCGGGCCATGCGCCCGTTTCCAGCGGTGAACGGACGTAGGTAGACGAGGCCGAAGTGCAGCACACAGCTGGTGATGATGGGAGGCGTTTCGTCGCTTTCGATGAAGTGGAGCAGTTCCTCCACTTGGATGGGGATGTTCTCGGCGTTGGCTGTGCGCAGGGGAGTGGGGTCGCCGTACAGCACATCCATAGCTCCCGTGCGGTAGTGGCCAGCGTCCAACGCGAGACCATGCATCAGTACGCCATGGGCCTGCCTAAGGTCCTGTGCCAGAAAAGGATCGAGGTCGCGGAGCAGGTCGTGGGCGCGGAGGGTGTTCACCACCTCCAAGGCGGCGGACCCTCCGGTGGCGGCCGGTCGGGTCACCAGTTCAGCGACCGGTAGGGGCTCTAATGCGTTGCCCTCCAAGGCCAGGGTGGCATGCACTGCGCTAACGCGATAGGCCTTGCCCAGGTCGTGAGCGGGCAGCTGCAGGTGCCGGGCCTGCACTTCCCCCAGGCGGTGATAGATGGATGTCAGCAGATTCAGCATTCTGCTGTGGAAGGTGTAGAAGGTATAGGTGGAGGAGAGCATGAATAGTATCAAATGATATCATCAAAGGTAGATGCTGGCCGTGATCGACAACACCTCTAGCCGTTGATCGAACGGATCCAATGGCATTTTCCGGCAGCGGGTAGCGAGTGTATGAAATTCAATGAGGGCAGGGGTTTCAAGCAAGTTCTGGTACCTGCCCCAAGGGGTGAAAAGCGGTCGATCGAGCCGTCCCTGCTGAAATTTTCCTTCAACAGGAGTTGGTTGATAGGTGCATTCCGTTACCTTTGCAGCCCGTTTTTAGCCCCTGAAGTGGCCTAAAACGCCTGATAGACAAGAGAAAACGAGCTCATGCCAACGATCCAACAGCTCATCCGCAAAGGCCGCACGGCTCCGACCTACAAGAGTAAGT
>JADZGG010000306.1 GCA_020854015.1 Flavobacteriales bacterium | reverse complement strand
TCACCTTGGCAGTAGCGAAAGCGTTGGGCAGGCCGATGTTCCTTCCTCCGGTACCTGGCTTCCTACTGAAGTTGGCGCTTGGAGAGTTGAGCTCGATCCTGCTTGGTGGAAGTCGTGCATCGAACGCAAAGCTGCTAGGCACGGGTTTCACCTTCCAGTATGACACGCTAGCACCAGCACTGAAGGACTGCTTGCAGTAGGTTCAGCTCGTGCGTTGCAACAGTGTTGCAGCGAGTTGCGTGAGCGCGGCTTTTCGCTCCAAGGGAACGTTCAGTGCGGCCAAGGCCGCCATGGCCTGCGCATCGTGCTTGTGCACTTCCGCCTCGGTCTCTGCACGCACACCGAGCTCCTCCAGCACGGTCAGCATGCGTTGGACGTCCCGGTCAGCAGGGGCCTTGGCAAGCTCTTCGCGCAGTTCGTTGCGACCGGCGGCCGCGCTCAGCTCCAGGCCGCGGATCAGCAGGTAGGTCTTCTTGCCCGCTCGCAGATCGCCGCCGACTTGCTTGCCCACTTTTCCAGGATCACCGAAGGCGTCAAGCAGGTCATCGCGCAATTGGAACGCGAGACCCAAGTGTTCGCCGTAGGAGCCGATGTGCACCTGCTGCTCGCGAGGTGCGCCTGCACAGGCCGCCCCCACTTGCAAGGCACAGGATAACAGTACGGCCGTCTTCAATCGGATCATCTCCACATACTCGTCGATGTGCACATCGCGCCGCTGCTCGTAGTCCATATCGAACTGCTGGCCTTCGCAAACCTGCAAGGCATAGCGGCTGAAGAGCTCCAGCACATCAGCGCGCTTCCCCATCAATTGATAGGCCTTCACCAACATGGCATCACCGCTCAGTATCGCGGTGTTCGTGTTCCACTTCGCATGCACCGTTGCGCGACCACGACGGAGCGGCGCTTCGTCCATGATGTCATCATGCATCAGCGTGAAGTTGTGGAAGAGCTCAATACCGAGCGCTTCGTCCAGCACATCCTCCGCCTTGCCACCGAAGAGCTCACAGCCCATCATGACCAGGACAGGGCGGACGCGCTTGGCGGGCAGGTCCAGCAGGTACGCCATCGGGGCGTAAAGGCCATTCTCCGGCAGCGAGCTTTTCCAGCGGCCGACGTGCGCGTCGATCAAGGCACGGTGCCGTTCCATGCGCTCAGGCGCGACCTTCGGCCACGTTGATGAGGTACTCGCCGTAGCCACTCTTGCGTAAGGGCTGGGCCACAGCGATAAGCTGCTCAGCAGTGATGAAGCCACGACGGAAGGCGACCTCTTCGATGCAACCGATCCGGCGGCCCTGGCGCTCCTCGATGACCTGTACGTACTGACCGGCCTGCATCAGTGAGGTGAAGGTGCCCGTGTCCAACCAGGCAGTGCCCCGGTCCAGTACGTTCACCTTCAAGCGGCCCTGACGCAGGTACTCGCGGTTCACATCGGTGATCTCATACTCACCGCGTGCGCTCGGCTTGAGGTCGCGTGCAATATCGAGCCCGCTGTTGTCATAGAAATACAGCCCCGGTACCGCGAAATTGCTCTTGGGCTTGGCAGGCTTCTCTTCGATGCTGATCACCTTGTTGGTCGCGTCGAACTCAACCACGCCATAGCGCTCGGGATCGCTCACGCGGTAGGCGAACACCAGGCCGCCGTCCACCTCGCTGTGTTCCATCAGGCGCGTGCCGAGGCCGCTACCGTGGAAGATGTTGTCCCCGAGGATCAGGGCCACGCCCTCGTTACCGACGAACTCGCGACCGATCACGAACGCTTGCGCCAGCCCGTTGGGGACCGCCTGTTCGGCATAGGTGAACGTGCAACCCAGCTGCGCACCATCTCCCAGCAGCTTGCGGAAGTGAGGCAGATCGTGCGGGGTGCTGATGATAAGGACCTCCCGGATGCCAGCTGCCATCAGCGTGCTCAGCGGGTAGTATATCATGGGCTTGTCGTACACCGGCATGAGCTGCTTGCTCACGGCCAAGGTCAAGGGGTGCAAGCGTGTGCCGGAGCCTCCGGCGAGGATGATGCCTTTCATGCGTCCAATTCATCGTTACGCTTCTCGATCCGCAGGTCCTCCACGTTGATGTCGTCCTCTTCGTCCAAGATCTCGAGCAAGGGCTCTTCGAAGGACTTGGTGGTGATGACCTTCTCGAAGCTGAGGAGCAGGGAAGGAAGGATGATGAGATTGGTGAACATGGCCACCAGCAGCGTGAAGGACACCAGAAGGCCCAGAGCCTGGGTGCCGCCGAAATCGGAGAACACGAACAGGCTGAACCCGCAGAACAACACCACCGAAGTATAGATCATACTCACGCCAGCCTCACGGATCGCGTTCAGCACCGACTCCTTCAGGTTATGCTTTGTGGCCTTCAGCTCATGTCGGTACTTGGAGAGGTAGTGGATGGCATCGTCCACCGCGATGCCCAGGGCGATGCTGAATACCAGCAAGGTGCTTGGCTTGATCGGCACCCCCAGGTAGCCCATGAGGCCGGCGGTGGCGATGAGCGGAACGATGTTCGGGATCAGAGACACCACCACCATGCGGGCGGAATTGAAGAGCAGCGCCATCAGCGCGGCGATGAGGATCACCGCCATGATCAGCGAAATGATCAGGTTCTGCACCATGTATTTGCTGCCCTCCAGGAACACCACGCTGGTGCCACTGAGGATGACGCGGTATTTGGCGGGGTCGAATATGGAATCCACCTGCGTGCGGAGCTCCGCCATCAGCACGTCCATACGGGCCGTGCCCACATCGGCCACCTGCACGGTGATGCGTGTGCTCTGGCGGTCCTCATCAACGAAGGCCTTGGCCAGACCACCCTGACCCTGGGCGTTCTCCACGTATGGCAGGATGAAGGACTTCTCACTGCTCTTCAACAGCTCGTACCGCTCGGGGTCACCACCATAGAAGGCCTGCTTGGTGAACTTGACGGCATCGGCGATGGAGAGTGAGCGCGATAGTTCGGGGTGCGTGGCCAAGGTGTCCTGCAACTCCACGATGCGTTTCAGGTTCACATCCTTCAGAGCGTGGCCCTTCTTGCGCGTGTCCACCATCAGCTCCAACGGCATCACGCCATGAAACTCTTCCTCAAAGAAGCGCAGATCGTGCATCACCGGATCATCCGCAGGCAGGTCGTCCACCACATGGCTCTCGTTCTTCAGCTTGGAGGCGCCGAACAACCCGACGGCTACGAGCAGGAGCGTGCTCATGTAAACGGCCGGTCGCCTGTACTGCACGATGTGGATCAGCATGGCCGTGCTGCGGTCCACCCACCGGCGCTCAAGGTGGGCGAGGTGCCGCTTCTCTGGATCGCTCTGGTAACTGAACAGGATGGGCACCAACAGGATGCTCAGCACGAACATGGCCATGATGTTCACGGAGGCGATGACCCCGAACTGTTTGAGGACATCGCTGTAGGTGACGATGAACGTGGCGAATCCCGCGGCCGTGGTGGCGTTGGTGATGAACGAGGCGTTGCCCACCCGATAGATCACCCGGCTGAGGGCTTTGATCCGATTACCGTGCGTTGAGAATTCCGTGTGGTACTTATTGATCAGAAAGATGCAGTTGGGAATGCCGATGACGATGATCAATGGGGGGATCACCGCCATCACCGAAGTGAGTTTGTAACCTAGCAGCCCAATGGACCCCACGGCCCACACCACGCCTACGGCCACCACCGTAAGGCACACGAACATCACGCGCCACGACTTGAAGAACAGGAGCAGTAGAAGTGAGACCGTAAGCACCATGAGACCCACGAACATGCGCAGCTCACTGCGGGTGCGCTCGGTGACCACTGTGCGGATGAAGGGTAGGCCGCTATGGTACACCTTGAAGCGCCCCTGCGCGAAGGAGTCAACGCGCGCCTGGATAAGGTCCACCATATCGCCACGGTCCTCGCTATTGAAGCGCGCGGCGTTCACGAACACCATCATCAAACTGGCACCAGAACTGTCGTTGTACAACAACCCGTCGTAGAAGGGCAGAGAACGCACGCGCAGCACGATGCTGTCCACCTCGGCCTGGCTCGTTGGTTCACGTTTTACCAACGCGTCCAACATGAACCGCTGCAGGCTATCGTTCCGGACGAGATCGAAGATGTGGGCCTCGGAGAACACTGAGTCCACGCCGGGCTGTGCCTTCAGGTCGAGTCCAAGCCGGTACCATTCCCGGAAGTTGTCCAGCCTATAGAGCGTTGGATCCTTCACCCCGAGCACGATGACATTCCCATCCTCGGAGAACTTGGAAAGAAGCTCCTCATACTGAACGAAAGCGCTGTCATCCTTAGGAAGCAAGCCACCGAACTTGTAGCTCACCTCCACGTTCTTCATCTCCCAGCCCAGGAAGGCCGTGACAAGCGCCAGGAGCACAAGGATCCCGATGCGATTGCGTAATACACGACTAGCGAGCCAGGCCCACATCTAGGTTATCCAAGGGTTTCGACCTGGAGGTTAGGCCGACTGCGGACAAAGGTGCGAAATGCCGGAGCAATCCTGACCGTTCCGCTCAGAAGGTGAAGCTGCTGGTGACCTTGAACACGAAATTGTCGCTGGCTTCCGCATAAGCGTAAGGTCCGTGACGGTAATAGGCTCCCACCCCGACGCCGCCAAGGATATTGTCCACCACCACGCCTGCCTCAAGGAACGGGTCCTTCAGGGCATTGAAAGAATAGCCACGGTGGTTCAAAGGCGTGGTCAGGTCGCCGATGCCCGCGTTGTACACAACACCTGGGCGCGGCTTGAAGTACTTGCCCTTGACCAGCAGGGTACCGAAGCTGTGCTTCAGGTGGAAGGCGGCATAGCGGTCGGCCAGGAACTCGTTGGCCACCATGGTCTGGAAGGTATTGTCAGACGCCAGAAGGAGCCCGGGGTCCTCTTTGGTACCACCGCCATTGGTGCCGCGCATGTTGTAGAGGTAGCTATAGGGGGCGTTCGGGTCGGCGATACCGCCCATAAGGCGCAGGCTCAGGTCACCGAACAGCCGGATGTGGAAGACCTTGTCAATGCTGGCGTTCACCCGCCAGGTCTCCAATTCCCCCTCCCAGAGCCCAACGAAGGACCGGAAGGCGCTCACGGAAAGGACCGGCCATTTCGTCCCGAGCGATACTTCGCGGTCCGGTAAGCGGGCGATCCGCTCACGGAAAGCGAACCGAGCACCCAGGGTCACTCCCCCGGTCAGGAACTCGTTGGTCAACACCGTGACTCCTTCCCCCGCCGATGTGGCGTACTCGTAACCGATGTCGTTGATGCGCAGTTCGCGCTCGGTGCCTACCCAGAACTTCAGGGCGCTGCCCACACGGAAAGCGGCCTGTGCACCGGTGCGCTCACTACGGTCCATGCGGTTCACGTAGATCAGGCGGGTGCTCTCCGTGCTGATCCAGCGCTTCGGGCCGTCGAAGGCCACTCCCCCGCTCTCCACCACATCGTTCTCGTGGAACAGCTTCAGGGAAATGTCACGGCCGTACCAAGGCTTGATCGAAAGGAATCCACCGTATTTCCAGGCCTCGTCCTTGAATCCATAGCCGAAATAGCCGCCCAACGAGGCATAGCGCGTGAGCCGGTCGTTCGTCGCCAGTCCGGCACCCAGCCGCAGGCCCTCATAGCCGTTGTAGCGCAGCACCTTGTCCAACAGCAGGTCGACCGGACCGATGGGCAGACGACCGGTGGTGAGCGCGCTCAGCCATTTCACCTTCTTGTCCAGGTCCTCGGCCTCTCCGATGCTATCGATGGTGTGGTAGGTCCTCAGGTCCTTGGCATCCAGGCTATCCGTTCGCAAGGCGTTCCAGAAATCGTCGGATTGGCGGGTGCTCATGCGGTCCATCACCAGTTCCGGGCCGCGTAGCTCCTTGCGCTCGATGTCCGCGTCGAGCTCGATCTCCTTCAAGTAGGTGCGGCCCACCCCGTAAGGCTTGCCGATGCCCACGGACACGTTGTCCAGATAGATGAAAGCGTTCAGCTGGGTAGGGAACCAGGCTTTGCCTTGGACCTTCTCATGCAGCTGCTGGAAACGGATGCTGAACCCATCTTCCCGCTCGGCGGCCTCGGCGGTCACGTTCTGCACAGCGTACCCGTTGGTGTTGATGTAGAGCAGACCTTTCAACCCATCGAAATTGGTCCGGCTACGCGGCTTGTAGCTGATCACATACACACTGTCAGCACCTTGGTAGAGCGTGTCCTCCAACAGGAAGAGGTACTTGTTGGTGCTTGCAGGCGCGAGCGGTCCGAGATAGGTCTTCTGGCTGATGACGATCTGCGGCTCGTAGATGCTGAAGGTCTTGGTCTGGGCTGCCAGCGCCAGGAACGAAGGGTCCTTCAGGCCGCTCACCCGCATGGCCAGCACTTCCTCCTTCTCCGCGGCCGGGGGAATGAAGCTCTTGCGCGTGGCGCTCTCCATCAAGAAGAGGTACTGGCTCTCGAAGAAATCGATCGTCGCGCGTTCGCTGGTGTCCAACGCGGCCATACGGGCCGTATCGGCCAGCAGGGCCGTATCCATCTCCGCCGTGAAGATGGTCTTGCTGTAACTGGTGTAGCGGTGGGCTCGCTCCCGCATGCCGTCGTTGGCCTTGCGGTTGGCGATGGTCCGTTTGATGATGCGGTGCGCAGGGTTCTCCGTGGGGAGGATCTCCAAGGCCTTCAGCTCCGCTACGGATTCCACCATGCGTATGGTGATGGGGGCCTGCCCGTCACCGTCGATCTCCAGTGCGGTATAGCCCACGTAACTGAGGCGAAGACGGGCCGGTAGTCGGGCCACGCGCAAACTGAACTTGCCATCGATGTCCGTGGTGGTTCCTTCACGTTCGCCCACGACCAGGACGGACACGAAAGCGAGGGGCTCCTGGCTTCGGCTGTCAAGGACCCGACCGGTGATGACCGATTGGGCGTGGATGAAGAGGGTCGGAAGAAGGCAGAAAACGAGGAGCAAGGTTCGCATGCGCAGCAAGGGGTTGTCCATGGGACGGTGGAGCCCCCCGGAAAGTAACAGCACACGAAGCGAACACATCCCTTCCGGTGACGGGCCGTCTAACTTGCGGCACTTCCATGGCTCTGCATCCCCTTGCTCCCCTGCGCGATGGCGCATTGTGGGCGCGCTCCTTGACCGGTCGGCGGGCCAACAACGCATACCGCATCTGGAGCAGCTTCCGTGAGGCTAGCCGAACGAAGGAGCCTCGGATGCGGGGCCTGCCCATCAGCATCGCCTTCGAGCCCACCACCGCCTGCAACCTTCGCTGCCCTGAATGTCCCAGCGGCCTGCGCAGCTTCACCCGCCCCACCGGCAACCTGAAGCAGGACCTCTTCAACCGCGTGATCGACGAGCTGGCACCGGACCTCTGGGGCCTCACCTTCTATTTCCAGGGCGAGCCCTTCATTAACCCCGGCGTCCTGGACATGGTGGCGCATGCACGGGGCAAGGGTCTGTACACCGCCACCAGCACCAACGCCCACTTTCTTGACGAGACGAAGGCGGAGGCCACGGTGCGCAGCGGGCTCTCCCGCCTGATCATCTCGCTCGATGGCACCACGCAGGAGACCTATTCCGCCTACCGAAAGGAAGGGGACCTGGCCAAGGTGATCGAAGGCGCCGAGCGGATCGTGAAGTGGAAGAAGAAGTTGAAGAGCAGCACGCCCCATGTGGTGTTCCAATACCTCGTGGTGCGCCCCAATGAACACCAGATCCCCGAGGCCCGCGCCTTGGCGAAACGCATCGGTGTGGACGACCTCTGGCTGAAGACCGCCCAGATCTACGAGCCCAAGGACGACCACCCGCTGATCCCCACGCAGGACAAGTATGCGCGCTATCGCCGCAATGCGAACGGCATTTGGGAGGTGAAGAACGCGTTGGACGACCGCTGCTGGAAGATGTGGCACAGTTGCGTCATCACCTGGGACGGCCGCGTGGTGCCCTGCTGCTTCGACAAGGACGCACACCACGTGCTCGGCGACCTGCGCACGCAGACCTTCCGCGACGTATGGAACAGCGAAGCCTACAACGACTTCCGCCGCTCACTGTTCAAGTCGCGCAGCAGCATTGAAATGTGCCGGAATTGTTCCGAGGGCTCACCGGTGTGGGCGTAGCCCACACCCCCACGATGTCATTCCGGGCCTGACCCGGAATCGCGTGCCGGCCCACCCCACATCTCTTTTACGTGCTGCTGGTAGTAGCCCGGAGGAGGGTCCTTCGGATCGTACCAGCCCGTGTAGTCCCAGTCCGCGCTAAGCTCGCTCCATTCCGGGTTCTCGGTCCCGATCAGTGCATCCTTCCACTCCCGTTCCCAGTTCTTGAGCTGCTTCTCTCGCCGGATGCCAGCACGGATGTCATTGAACTCCTCCAGATAGACCAGCTTCCAACACTGATACCGCCAGGCGAACGCGCTCGCGCTATCGCCGGTCCGGTGCTCGAACAGCCTTCGCTCGATGTCATTGGTCACACCGATGTACACCACGGTGTTGCCCTTGTTGGCAACGATGTACACCCAGTATTGATGCGCGCGCATGATCAGACCTTTCGCGATTCCGGCTCAAGGCCGGAATGACATATTCCAAAAATAGCAAGGGCGGTGCTTTGCACCGCCCTTGCTATGAACCACTGTTGTCACTCCGGGCCTGACCCGGAGTCGCGGAGATGTCAGACCTTCAGAATGTCCTTCTCCTTGGCCTCGATCAACGCCTCC
>JADZGG010000305.1 GCA_020854015.1 Flavobacteriales bacterium | reverse complement strand
TCTGACCATGCGCGCCATGGGCCAGATCTACACTCCCACATCCCCCCTCAGCAACTGGGGCAACGCCGAAGGCTTGAAGAACGGCGACCTGCACTACTGGGGCGTATGGCACGGCGACTCGGTCTTCTCCAGCTTCAAGAACAACGTGGGGCGCTTCGTGAGCGAGTATGGCTTCCAGAGCTACCCGGACAGCGCCACCCTGGCCACCCAACTGGATCCCGAGCACCTGTACTTGGGCTCGCCCATGCTGGCCAAGCGGCAGAAGAGCTACAAGACCGACAAGCCGATCTGGACCGCCATCGACCGGGAGTTCGCGGTGAAGCCCCGCTACCTGGGCGAGTTCATCCTCTTCAGCCAGTTGGCCCAGGCCGAAGCCTACCGCCAGGCCATCTGGGCGCACGTTACCGGCCAGCCGCACTGCATGGGCACCCTGTTCTGGCAGCTGAACGATGTGTGGGCAGGCCCCAGCTGGAGCACGGTGGATCACACCGGCACTTGGAAGGCCGCCATGTACGAGGTGGCTCGCAGCTACAAGCCGGTGGTGCTGGACCTGGAGCTGGCCAACGGCAAGGTCACGGCCACCCTTTGGAACGAACGCACGGATCTGAAGGCGGCCAAGGTGGTGACCCAGGTGTTCCGGACCGACGGGCAGCGGGTCAGCAGCGATACGAGCGTTGTGAACGTAGTAGTGGGCAAGGCCGAGGTCTTGGCGGCAGGAAAGGAGGCCTTGCTGAAGGGGGGCGGAGCGGACCTGCATGTGGTCCGCGTGGCGGTGTTGGATGACCGGGACGAGGTCCTGGTAGAGCGGATCCTTCCGTTCAAGCGGATGGGGGAGATGGCTTGGGAGAAGGCGCAGGTCCGAATGGAGCGGGTGGGGGGAACGGAACAGTCGGTCCTCTACCGGGTGAGCACGGACAATCCGGTGCCTTTCGTGAAGCTGGCTTTCCCGGGCCTGGAGTTCAGTGACAACTACTTTCCATTGGTCCCCGGTGCGGACCGGCTCGTGACCGTGAACGTGCGGGGCGGTTCACCGGCGGAACCGGAGCTTTCGGTCTGGCCCTGAGCAGGAATGGCTGTCCACGAAGGACTGTGAGAATACCCCGGGATCGGTTGGACGGGGACGGCCTTGGTTTCCTACCTTCGGGCCGTTCGAAGAACAACCCAAAGGATCCGCATGAACGCAACTCGACCCTTCTCCAAGCTTCTCCTCGCTGCCTCTACAGCGTTACTCTTCGCGAATGCCCAAGGGCAGGGGAACTGCACCAACTTCAGCCAATTCGGGGGCGCTGTGGCGGACCCCGGAGGCTTGGTGACCACCATCTCCACATGCAGTTACGAGTCGGAGTACTCGGTCATTTCAAGCGTGATCGCGGCGGCCACTTACCAGTTCACATTGAGCTCGGGTGGTTACATCACCGTGCACCAGGACACATTCGATGGGCCGATCATCGGACAGGGATATTCTCCGGTGACAGTGACGGCAGTGACGGCCGGTGACCTCTTCCCGCACTGGACCGTGGACGACTTGTGCACCACGGCTTCTGGTGTCTGCCAGGTCACGACCGTTCAACTCTTCCTGAACTGCTTGCCTCCGCAAGCGACCTACACTGTGACAGAAGATTGCCTGACCAACCAATTCTCCATCAGTGTGAACGTGGCGACCACGGGAGATGGCGCTACGGTGGCGTTAGGGTTCAGCATCAATGGTGGCACCTTGGTCACGCAACCCGGTCTGGGCGTTGGTACGTACGCCCTTGGACCTTTCAACTACGGTGAGCTGGTGAGCGTGGTCGTTGGCCATGAGTTCGATGTGGCTTGCAACATCACTTGGAATAACATCGCCAGTCCGGGCAACTGCCCCGTTATAATCGATTGCGATGGTGCCCAATTGAACGAGACGTTCTGCTACCCCAACAACATGAACGAGGACTGGCACTACCAGTCCAGCGGTGGTCAGCCGTTGGCGATCTTGTTCTCCTCTGGTACGATCGAGTCCGATTTCTACGATGACCTGACCATCTACGATGGACCGGATGCGACCTATCCGATCCTGTGGCAGCACATCGGCGGTACGGAAGACCTGAGCAACGTGTTGGCGGTCTCGTCGGGACCGGATATCTACATGGCGGCTACTTCGGACGGTTCTGTGAGCTGCTCTTCAGGTTCCATGCTGGAGTGGATCTGGACCGTGGGCTGCTTGGATTGTGAGCCGACCACCACCACGTTCAACATCATCCCGGATTGCATTCACCGGACCTACCAGGTAGCTGTGGATGTGGACAGCCTCGGCAGCGCAACGGCGGTGAACATCTATGACCGCTTCAGCGGTGATACGCTCTACAACATGCCTGCCGGTGTCACCCTGATCGGCCCCATTCCGATGGACAGCACCACCAAGATCACGGTGTTCAACAATGACAACAGCCTCTGCCGCAAGATCAGCAACGAGCTCATCTGGACCTCGGACACTTGCGTGGTCGACACTTGTGGATCCGCGAACTACAGCTATTGCTACGTGAACAGTGATACCGCTTGGTTCTCCTATCGCTCCACGCAAGGTGTTCCCGTCACGGTCCGCTTCCTGTCCGGTAACCTCGGGCCGAACGACAAGGTGCTGTTCTACAACGGCACAACGGTGTACAGTGCGGTCATTTTCCTGGGGAACAACGGAGGCAACATGGCGAACTTCGCATTGAATTCCACGAACGTGGACAACGCGATCACCTTCCGCGTGATGAGCGATGCGACTGGATCCTGCCAGGGTGGTCAATACGAGCCCTTGGTGTGGGATGTACAATGCGGCGCAGTGGGCATGGATGAACTGGCCGACCATGGCTTCCACATGTATCCGAATCCGACCGAGGGGCTCCTTTATGTTCAGATGAACGAAGGTGCTTCCCGCCCCCTGAGCGTCGTGGTGCTTGATCTGGCAGGTCGCCAGGTGATGAACGTGCCGACGAATAACCTGAGCGCTGGCACGAACACGATCGACCTGGGCAACCTCCAGAACGGCCAGTACTTGGTGCAGGTCACCACTGTGGACCAGGTCGTGGCTCAACGCGTGCAGGTAATGCGCTGACCACTGGAACCATCCTTTGCGAAAGC
>JADZGG010000304.1 GCA_020854015.1 Flavobacteriales bacterium | reverse complement strand
GATCACACTCTTCGCACCGGGCACCAACTTCCGGGGATCCAACCGCATGTCGAAATGGTTGGCCATGTAACCCATTTCCCCGTGTTTGCCTTCGCGTAACCAGCGCTCCAAGCGCGGGGCTTCTTCTACCAAGTATTCAGCGCGCGCTACACCACAGGCCAGAAAGCCCAACTCGTGGGCTTTGGACTTGATCAGGTCCGAGCGTTCTCGTCCCGTGCGCATGGGTGAAAGGTAGATGTGTCGCACTTCAAGCGACGAATGCGCTCAATAACTCACCGTCACCCCCACACCCAACCCCATATCACTATCGTAGTGCGTGGAGATCGCCAGCCACTTGGTGGTGATGTATCGCAGACGGCCCATGTACTCCAGATCGCTGTTGCCCATTATGGCTTCTTGTCCTCGGGGATGCCCTTGTAGTCGGGCTTATCGAAGACGCTCGGAACTTCCTGTGCGGGCGGATTCCCGTCCTCGGATCGGATGCTTACCGTATCGACCAGTATGTCCAGGCCTGGTTGAGGTAGCAGCGTGCGCTCGTACTGGCAGCAGCCGGGCAGTTTGTCGTAGGCCTGCTTCGGCGCCAGGTACAGTTCGTTGTCGTAGCCCGCATGCGCCACGCGTTGCATGATCGCGTCCAGATCCGTGCGCGTGCTGTCGAAGGTCACGCGCGCCATGTGCGTCTCCACCACCCAATCCACTTCGGCCTCGTTCTTCACAAAGACCACCTGCTCAATGCGTGTCTCGCACATCGGGCAATCGCCGTCGATCTTCACCGTAACGGTGCGCGCATTCTTGATCCCGCTCTTGGCCGGGTCCTGGGCGATGCAACTGATCGCGACGGAGGCGATCAAGAATAGGAGGAGGAGATGGAAGGTTCTCATGGCTTCGGGGCTTGGGGTGAATCCGGTGCTTCGTTCAAAGCACACTGCAAAGCACGGCCCGGCATCGCGCATCCAGTTTACAAGATCAGGGGAGATGCTTGTATCGGGGGTTGTTTGGGCGTGCCTCCTTGTCCAAATGCGCCAAGGGGTCCGGCTTTCCGAGGGGGCACGCCCAAATGCACTACCCCTCCAACCGCACCCACTTCAACCGCAAACTATTGCTCACCACGCTCACGCTGCTAAACGCCATGGCCGCCCCGGCGATCATCGGGTTCAACAAGAATCCGTTGAAGGGGTACAGCAGCCCGGCGGCGATGGGGATACCGATAATGTTGTAGATGAAGGCCCAGAAGAGGTTCTGGCGGATGAGGCGGACGGTCTTGCGCGAGAGGGTGATGGCGCGCGGGATGGTGTTGAGGTCCGTGCTGATGAGGGTCATGCGCGCGACGTCCATGGCGATGTCGCTGCCCTTGCCCATGGCGATGCTGACATCGGCTTTGGCGAGCGCTTCGCTGTCGTTGATGCCATCGCCGACCATGGCGACGACGTGCCCTTGCTGCTGCAAACCGGTGACGAAGGCGGCCTTGTCCTTGGGCAGTACTTCGCTGCGCACATGATCGATGCCGACGGCCTTGGCGACGGCTTCCGCGGTGCGACGGGTGTCGCCGGTCTGCATGTAGACCTGGATGCCGGCCTTTTGCAGGCGCGCGATGGCTTCGGCGGCCGATGGCTTGATGGTATCGGCGATCGCGATGGCGGCGCGTACACTTCGATTCCGCTCAGTGCGCGCTTCGGCGAACCAGATGACGGTGTACGCGGCTTCCTGCCAGGCCTTTTCCTTTTCGCGGTATGATGCATCGATGCTGATGCCGTTCTCTTCTAGCAGGCGGCGGCTGCCGACGAACCACGTGGTGCCGTTGATGGTGGCTTTGACGCCTTTGCCGGTGAGGTCATGGAATGCGGAGACTTGGTAGTTGGTTGTCGGTTGATCGGTCGCACGGTCCACCGCGCGCGAGCTGCTCCCCTCTCCCCGGGAGAGGGGCTGGGGGTGAGGGCTCAGAAATCTCACCACCGCCTCCGCCAACGGATGCGTGGATCGTGATTCGATCGCCAGCAGGGCGCTGGCCACTTCGTGCTCGTCGAGGCCCATGGCTTCGATGACATCGGGTTTGCCTTCGGTGATGGTGCCGGTCTTGTCCAGGACGATGGCGGTGATGTTGCGCGCGCGCTCCAGGCTTTCGGCGTCCTTGATGAGGATGCCGTTCTCGGCGCCCTTGCCCATGCCGGCCATGATGGCGGTGGGTGTCGCGAGGCCCAACGCGCAGGGGCAGGCGATCACCAGCACGGTGACGAGCGCGAGCAGGCCTTGTGTGAAGGCGTGTTCGCCGCCGAAGGTCCACCACACGATGGCGCTGAGCACGGCGATACCGATGACGATGGGCACGAAGATGGCCGCGACCTTGTCCACCAGTTGTTGCACGGGGGCCTTGCTGCCCTGCGCTTCCTGCACGGTGCGCACGATCTGCGCGAGCAAGGTGGCCGCGCCGACCTTCTGTGCGGTCATCCGCAAACTACCTTTCTGGTTGATGGTGCCCGCGAGCAAGCCTTCACCTTTCGTCTTCAGCACGGGGATCGGTTCGCCGCTGATCATGCTCTCGTCCACGTAGCTCTCGCCATCGATCACCACGCCATCCACCGCGATGCTTTCACCGGGACGCACCACGAGGATGTCGTCCACGTTCACTTGGTCGATGGCGACCTGTTCGGTCTGTCCGTTCTTCGTTTCGCGCAGCACGGTGTTCGGTCGTAGGCCCATCAGTTTCTTGATGGCGCTGCTGGTGCCTGCCTTCGCGCGTTCCTCCAGGAATTTGCCGAGCAGGATGAAGGTGATGACCACGGCGGCCGCTTCGAAGTACACATGCGGCTCCAGTCCGCGAGCGGTCCAGAAGGCCGGGTACGCGGTGTTGAAGACGCTGAAGACGTAGGCCACGCCGGTGCTGAGCGCGACGAGCGTGTCCATGTTGGCACTGCGGTGCTTCGCCTGCTTCCATGCGTTGAGGAAGAACTGGCGACCGAAGACCAGCACCACGGGCGTGGCGAGGATCCATTGCACCCACGGCGACCACGATGCATGCATGTACACCATGCCGACGATCACCAGCGGTACGCTCAATACTATGCTCGCGAAAAGCTTTTGCTTGAGGGCTTTCAAACGATCGGCTTGCAAAGCTTCCACGTCTTCAGTTGTCTTTCCGTCCTCGGGAATAAGTAGATCGTAACCGCTGGCTTGCACGGCTGCTTTCAGTTGGGCCTCGGTAAGGTCTTGTCCATGAAATGTGACCTGCGCCGTGTTCGTTGCCAAATTCACGGCCACGTCGTCAACGCCTTCGGTGGCGCGGATCGCCTTCTCCACATGGGCCACGCAACTTGCGCAGGTCATGCCGGTTACTGGGTAGCTGCGTTTCAGGAGTGCGGGTTCTGCGGACATGGGCTTCACGTTGATGGTGTAAAGGTCCGGTATCCCAGAGGTGCAGGCATTACATCATTGTGGGGAAGGCTTATATCGGCGGCTCAAGCGCAACTGCCAACCCGCGTGGTGCGATACGCCCTCTTACTTTCACCGCAGGATGGTGGTGGATCTCGATGCATACTACCTGGTTCAAGACGAGCCGAACAAAAGCTGTTTGCTCGTGCTGCGCAAGATCATTCTCGATCAGGATGCACTGGTGAACGAGACCCGGAAGTACGGCATGCCCTGCTTCTGTTACCGCAAGAAAATGTTCTGCTATTTGTGGACGGATAAGAAGACGGATGAACCGTACATGCTCTTCGTGGAAGGCAAGCACTTGGACCATCCCGCTTTGGAACAAGGTGACCGTGTACGGATGAAGATCCTGCGGATCGATCCGAATGCGGATCTTCCGATCGATATGATACGCACCATCCTGAAGGACGCGGTTGATCTTTATCGGAGTGGATGATCAACGCTTGTACATTCCTTGTCCGCGCCTATCGGCAAAAGGTTCGGATCCACTGATCCTGACCAGTTGAAGGAAGTCCTCCAAGTATTTGAGCCAAGTTCGTGGACAGATCTTGCGCCGTATCCACCGGCTTTCGCTTGCCCTTGGATGGTCGGCCACCGTCCATACGGATCAGTGGTTGTGTTCTCCGCTACCTTTTGTCAACTCACTCAATAGATAGTAGGCCCCTTTG
>JADZGG010000303.1 GCA_020854015.1 Flavobacteriales bacterium | reverse complement strand
GGTACCGGCATGCGCATGGCGTTGGTGGTTGCCGAATGGAACGAGGAGATCACGCATTCCCTGGCTGAAGCGGCCCGCAAGACCCTGCTGCACCACGGTGTGGCCGAAGCGGACCTCCGGATCGAGCGGGTACCGGGCAGCTACGAGCTGGCCCTTGGTGCCAAGCTGGTGATCGATGGTGACCAGCCTGACGCGGTCATCTGCATCGGCAGCGTGATCCGCGGCGAAACACCACACTTCGAATACGTCTGCCAGGCCACGGCCCAAGGCATCATGGATGTGAACCTGAGCACTGGCGTGCCCACGATCTTCTGCGTCCTCACCGACGACAGCATTCAGCAGGCCCGTGACCGCAGCGGTGGCAGGCACGGCAACAAGGGAGTGGATTGCGCGATCGCGGCGCTGAAGATGGCGGCCATGCGCCGCAAGCTCCAGGGCTGATCGCCCTTCCCCTATCAGTCAAAGGTCACCAGACCGAAGCGGTATTCCTTCTTGCGCGAGGCGTAGATGAACATCCGGTCGTCCGCGAGCTGCAGGCAGTCCTTGGGGCAGACCTTGGCATCCCGCTTCTCGGGGCTGAAGAGCGCTTCGCGGTGCGTAATGCCGTCCTCATCGATGGTGGAGAGCGTCACAAGCGCGTCCTTGCCCGTGATCTCGAACTGCTGCACCTTGTCGCCCTGCTTCAGAAAGAGGTTCTCACCTGTGTCGTTGAACAACAGGTAGATCTTGCCGCCCTTCACGTTCATGGCGTAGGAGCTGTAGTAGCCACCGTCGTTCACGGAGTGCTGACGCTTGGGCACCTTGGCCGCCCATTCAATGTCCCCTGAAGGATTGACATTGACCACGATGATGTCGTTGTAAACGTAGTGGTAGCGGTAGGATGTGGTGCTGGAGCCATTGGGCTGTGTGGTACGGATCACTTCCACCCACATGTAGTACTGTTCGGCGACGAGCAACGCACCTCCATCCTCCCGGCGGATGATCTCGCGCATATCGTACTCCATCATCTCCACCTCCTGGCCCTTACGCTCGGCGTTCCGCTCCGCTTTGCGCTCCTCTTTTTCGGTCATGTACGCCACGATGAAGTCCTTGTCGAACTCCTTGAAGCTCTGGTGCACGATGGTCTTGGTCATCCGGTCGATCCGTAGGAAGAATGTGCCTCGGATGCTCCAGGTCCCCTTGTCGCTATAGAACCCGGCGCAAAGCACGTCGCCTTCGGTCCCTAGTGTGAGCGTGAGGTCCTGAAGGAACTTGTCCTTCACCTCCAGCGTCTCGTCCACCGGTTTCTCTTGTCCTTTCCAATAGACCAGCACGTGATAGTCATAAGGGACCTGACCCTCCCGTTTCCGTTCACGTCTTTCCTGTTTGCTGGCGTACTTCACCCCTACACAGACCACGCTTCCGTCGTTGTCCACAAGCATCTGTTCCATGCGGAATTCCTGGTCACTATAAGGCATCACGATCTCCCCATCCCAGATATTGGCCATTTCCTTGTCGAACACCTTGATCCCGAACCGGTCGAACTCCTTCTTCTCAAAGGGTTTCTCCACATAGACCAGGATCTTGCTTCCGTCGGGTGAGACCTTTGTTTCGAAAGCGCCTTGGTTACGCTTGCTCTCCACACCGATGCGCGCAACCTTGGTGTACATGGTGACCGGCTTCATATCCGCTGTTCCATAGGCCTTCATGAACAGGTTCTTCTCGTCGGCCTTCTTGTCGTAGATGGAAGCGAACACGATGATCTTGTCGCCAACGATGTGGATGTCCTCCAGTTCCATCTCCGCCTTTCCCATCTCCAGTTCGATGCGCTTGGAGTAGACGGTGTGCATGCCCAGGTCCATGCGCTGGATCAGAAAGCCTTCCTTCTTGCTCGACATCAGTTCGTAGGTGGCGTCGTCGGTACGGTCGATCATGCGGACGAAGTCGCCGTGCACCTTGTCCTCGAGCACCTCGCTCCACTGGATCTCTGCGCGTTGGGTCTTGGTCTGGGCGGAAGCGACCGCCACAACAAGAAACGTCAGGCACAGCGCGGCGGCGCGAATAGAGCGATCGGTCATGCCCGCAAAATAGGTCGCCCCGATGAACTGGTACGATCGTGCTGTCACGGCTACGGCATCGACATTACCTTGCCTCAGCCTCATGATCGATCAGCCGGCAGAAGTTGCTATTCCCACCCCCATGGCCCTCAAACGCATCCGCACGAAAGAAGAGTACGAAGCCTCCTACGCCGAAAGCGTGAAGGACCCGGTCGGTTTCTGGACCGCACAGGCCGACACCTTCGACTGGCACCAAAAGTGGAACACCGCGCTGGAATGGGACTTTGAGACGCCTAACGTGAGGTGGTTCGCCGGGGGCAAGCTCAACATCACCGAGAACTGCCTGGACCGTCACTTGAAGAAACGCGGGAATAAGCTCGCCCTCATCTGGGAGCCGAACGATCCGCACGAGCGCTTCGTCCGCCTGACCTATCGAGAGCTCCACGAGAAGGTGTGCCAGTATGCCAATGTGCTGAAGCGCAACGGTGCGAAGAAGGGCGACCGCATCTGCATCTACATGCCCATGGTGCCCGAACTGGTGATCGCCACCCTGGCCTGCGCGCGCATCGGTGCCATCCACAGCGTGGTCTTTGCGGGCTTCAGCGCCCAGAGCATCGCGGACCGTATCCAGGACGCACAATGCTCCATGGTGCTGACCAGCGACGGACTGAACCGTGGGCACAAGCAGATCCCTGTGAAGCGCGTGGTCGACGAAGCCTTGGAGACCTGTCCGAGCGTGTTGAAAGTGATCGTCACCGAGCGCCTTGGTTGGGCCGTGAACATGGTCGAAGACCGCGACGTGTGGCTGCACGATGAGCTCAAGCTCGTGGACAAGCACTGCGCTGCCGAAGTGATGGACGCAGAGGACCCGCTCTTCATTCTATACACCAGTGGCAGCACCGGCAAGCCCAAGGGCGTTGTGCACACGTGTGGAGGTTACATGGTGTACACTGACTACACCTTCCGCAACGTGTTCCAGCACGAGGAGAGCGACATCTTCTGGTGTACCGCCGATGTGGGCTGGATCACTGGGCACAGCTACATCATCTATGGTCCGTTGCTGGCGGGAGCCACCACCCTGGTCTTTGAGGGTGTGCCCACCTTCCCCGACGCCGGACGCTTCTGGCAGGTGATCGACAAGCATGGGGTCAACATCTTCTATACGGCGCCAACAGCGATCCGCAGCCTGATGGCTGCCGGGCTCGATCACGTGCTGGCCTATTCCCTCGACTCGTTACGGGTGATCGGAAGCGTGGGCGAGCCCATCAACGAGGAAGCATGGAACTGGTACAAGATCCACGTGGGCAAGGACCGGTGCCCCATTGTGGACACCTGGTGGCAGACGGAGACGGGAGGCATCATGATCAGCTCCATGGCCGGCGTCACCGACGAAAAGCCGAGCCACGCCGCATGGCCCATGCCCGGCATTCAACCTGTGTTGCTCACCGCTGATGGCAAGGAGATCTTGGAGAACGAGCAGGAAGGCCTGCTGTGCGTCAAGTTCCCCTGGCCAGGTATGTTGCGCACCACCTACGGTGATCACGAACGGTGCCGCCAGACCTATTTCAGCAGCTACAAGGGCTACTATTTCACCGGCGATGGGGCACGCCGCGATGCCGACGGACGCTACCGGATCATCGGTCGCGTGGACGACGTGATCAATGTGAGCGGTCATCGCTTCGGAACGGCCGAGATCGAGAACGCCATCAACCAGGCCAAGGGTGTGGTGGAAAGCGCCGTGGTCGGCTACCCCCACGACATCAAAGGCCAGGGCATCTATGCCTATGTGGTCTGCGAGAAGCCGATCCCAACGGATGACAAGGCGGCCATCGAGAACATGCGCGGCGAGATACTGGAGGCGGTGGTCGCCAGCATCGGACGCATCGCAAAGCCCGATAAGATCCAATTCGTGACCGGCCTACCCAAAACCCGCAGTGGCAAGATCATGCGACGTATCCTTCGGAAGGTGGCCGAAGGCGAGACCAGTAACCTCGGCGACACCACCACCCTGCTCGATCCGGCCATCGTGGATGAGATCAAGGAAGGCAAGCTCTGAAGCCCAGATCAGCGCTGACCGAAGAAAGTACTCGCCTCAGAGCAGCATGATCCGCCGTTGAGCAACGTTCCCATCGGGGAAGGTGATGCGCACGATGTAGATGCCCTCACCGAGGCCGGAAACATCCACCGTCGCACGGCCACCGGACAGGGAACGGCGCATCACCTGGCGGCCAAGCGCGTCCAACAGGTCCATACCGACGATCTCACCGGAACGCGGATCCCAGCTCACATTGAAAGCATCGTGGGCCGGGTCGGGGTACACGCTGAAGTTCACAAGGGAATAACCCTCCGCAATGGCAACCGGTTGGAACAACACCGTGTCCGAAGCGAGGATGCAGCCAGGACCGAGGTCGGCTAGCACACTGTAGTTGCCAGCGATCGCCGGGTATAGCACCTGCTGATCCGCACCGGGAATAAGCGCGCCGTCCACGGACCAAGCATAGCCTGAGGCGGCCGAACAGATCAGTGAATCACCGGCGACCGTGATCGTAGGCAAAGGCATGGTACAGGCATCCTTGATCTTGTACAGCTTGCCACCGAAGTTGCTCAACGCGTACAGTTCGCCGTCCGAACCTTCATCCACGCAGACCAGCCCGAGCGGACCGGATTGAAGCAGCACATCCTCCTGCCAACTACCCAGCTGGGCGGGCAACAAGGAACGGAACTGGCCGGAGCAATAGTCCGTGAAGAAGTAGCGTCCAGCAAGTCGGGGATACTGTGTTCCACGGTACACACGCCCACCCATCATCGCGCACCAGCTGCCCCCGTTCAGGATGTTGGACTGCACGGTGATCGGCGGAACGTAAACGGCGTCACTGTCGCAAAGGGTGAAGTTGAAATCCACAAAGCCCTCGCGGCAGCGCCACCCGAAGTTGGGGCCACTGTTATCGTCCAAGGGCCACCGGTCCACTTCCTCGAAACCGCCCTGGCCCACGTCACCGATCCAAAGGGAGTTGCCCACGGCATCCACTGCAATGCGGAAAGGGTAGCGCAGGCCGCTGGCCCAGATCTCCGGCAAGGTGTCCCCGGAAGCTTGTGCGAACGGGTTGTCCGAAGGGATGGAATAGGTACTGTCGACCTCCGGTCGGATGCGGATGACGTCGCCAAGCGGGTTGCTCAGGTCCTGTGAAGCGTTGAGCGGATCGCCACCGGTGCTGCCGTCCCCGAAGGTAATGAAGAGGGTGCCGTCCGGTGCGAAGGCGAGGTCACCACCCTTGTGCTGGTCGGACCATTGAGGCCAGGTGTAGATCACTTCCTCACTGGTCGGATCGGCTTGGTCCGGATCAGTGGTACTGACCGAGTAACGCGCGATCACGCTGCGATGGCCAAGGCTGTCATCCGCCACATAGTGCACATAGAACAGGCCGTTCGTCGTGTAGTTGGGATCGAAGGCGATGCCCAGCAGGCCTTGCTCGGCGTTGAAGATCACTTTCGCACTGATGTCGAGGAAGGCCGTTGGCGATACCGTATTGCTATCGGTGACGATCAGCACGCGACCGTTCTGCTGCGCGACGAAGATCCTTGGGTCACCCGCATGGGCGATGTCCGTAGGATCAAAGAAGCCTTCTGCCCACGGCACCAATTGGATCGAGACGGGGGATTGGCCGGAAAGGGAAAGTACAATGGAACAGGAAGTAAGTACCGAAGCGATGCGCATGGCGCAAAGGTATCTTCGTGCTAGCCCCTTGCTGACGCTGCTTTCAAGGTATTCAACAACAGGCTGGTGATCGTCATCGGCCCCACGCCGCCCGGTACCGGAGCGATCCAGGAGCACTTCGCGGCCACCTCATCGAAGCGGACATCACCTACCAGACGGTAGCCGTTCTTCTTCGTGGTATCGGTCAGGCGATGAATGCCCACATCGACCACAACGGCTCCGGGCTTCACCATATGTGCGGTCACGAACTCCGGCTTGCCGATGGCCACGATCAGGATATCGGCTTGAAGCGTGATCGCGGAAAGGTCCTGTGTCCGGCTGTGGGCCAGAGTAACCGTGCAATTGCCGGGGTAGCGGTTCCGGCTCATGAGAATGCTCATTGGCGTGCCAACGATGTGGCTGCGGCCGATCACCACACAATGCTTGCCGGCCGTGTCAATGTGATAGTGCCGCAGCAACTCCACAATACCGGCGGGAGTGGCAGGCAAGTAACCGTCCAAGCCCAGGACCATTCGGCCGATGTTCTCCGGATGGAAGCCGTCCACGTCCTTGTGCGCCGCAATGGCCAAGGTCACCCGTTCCTCATCGATGTGGGCGGGCAGCGGCAGTTGCACGATGAAGCCATCCAGGTCCGGATCCGCGTTCATGGATGCGATGCGATGCAGCAACTCTTCTTCTGTGATGGTCTCGGGTAGTCGCACCAAGGTGCTGCGGAAGCCGACCTCTTCACAGGCCTTCACCTTGCTCTGCACATAGGTCTTGCTGGCCCCGTCGTTGCCCACCAGCACTGCGGCCAAGTGCGGAGGTCTCCCCCGCTTCGCCTTCACTTCCGCTGCGCTCTTCGCGATGTCCGCACGCACGGCCTCGCTGCAACGCTTGCCGTCCAGCAGTTGGTAGGTGGCCACTTCCGACATATCACAAGGGTACGAGATCCATCGCCTCGTCGTATGACGATGGACAGCACTGCACTGACCTGGGAACGGCCGCGCGGCTCAGCGAAGCACCAACGCGCGGCTCAAGGGTGGCCGATCGCTTGGAAGCACCCTGACCACATAAATGCCGGGAGCCTGGCCTTGCAGGTCGATCTCCGTCCTCAAAGGACTGGGGGTTGAAGTGCGGAACTGGACGCGCTTGCCGGCAGCGTCGATGACCTCATAACCCGTGGAAGGATCCATTTCCTCCGGCCATGCGATGGTGAACTGACCTTCCCCCGGGTTGGGAAAAATGGTAGGCTCGGTCAACTGGTCATTTCGCATGTGTACCGCGCGCGTGTCTGAGAGCGTGGAGGCACCGTTGATATCGGTCTGACGCAAACGGTAGTAGAGCACTTCGCCATCGGCCTGTGGGTCGAACAGCTCATAGTTGAGCACCTCACTGCTGTTGCCAGCTCCAGGAAGAGAGCCGGCCGCTTCCCAGAGGATCCCATCCTCGGAGCGTTCCACCGTGAAATGGTCATTGTTCCGTTCGGTGGCCGTGGACCAGGTCGCACGGACGACATGGGGCCCGGTCGGTTCCGCATCGAACGCAAGGAGTTCGATCGGCAGCGGCGTTGCCAAAGCGTTCATGGTGCCGATGGTAAAGCGACGGCCGTTGACCAGAGCGGCGGTGTTGCTGAACCGATAGAGCGTTCCGCTGGGGTTGGTGGCCCCATTGATCGGGGCCTCATCGGCGAACAAGCCATCGTTGTCGGTGTCCACCAACAAGCGCAGGTCGCTCGTTGTCACCGATCCAAGGCCGGCCAGGTCGAATGTGATGTCCACGTTCCCAACGTTCACTGCGGAGCCACTGCCATCCACTTCGCTCACACGCCACACCCGAGCAACACGACCCTGCATCGTAGGCGGGTAGTCGGAGACGCCCCAAGCATCCATTTCCGCATTGTCATGGCCCCAGAGGAGGAACTCGTTGTCGCCAAGCCCTGTGTACCCGGCTTTTGAGACCTGGACGATGCCCGACCCGCGTGAATCAGTATGAAGATTCGTGCTGCTGACGCGACCGATGCCAGCCACATCGTGGTCGTAGTTCCCGTTCAGTGCATTGTCCTGCGTGTACAGGTCACTGACCGTCAGGCCAAGGCCATACTTCGCCGAGAGGTAGTTCGACACGATGATGCGTTGGACGGAGTTCAACGAAACGTTGAAAGCGATCACTTCGGCAATATCACCGTTCCACCCCTCGGAGCCAGCCTGAACGCCGATCGCCATATCCGACCAGGAACGAAGCGTTCCGTTCGTAGCCACCGATCCGGCCGCGGCGTTGTTGATGTACTGCTGAATGACGGTGGCACCATAGTCGTTGTTCAGAATATAGAACGTGCCCGAAGTGGTCGCCGTGGTCTGTGAAATGTTCAGTTCGGTGCCGTCCGAACGAACTCCCCGCCCCCATGGCTGTGTGTTCGTGGAATTCACCCACATGCCTACATGTTTCAAGTTCGCGGTGGCCGAGTATGCATTGCCGGTCGAACTCCCTTGGATCAATCCCGGGTTGGGTGAGGGCAACGAAGTGTGGCGGGCAACCACCCAGATGGAAGCTTGATTCCCGGAGGTCAGCCCCGAGACCATCAGACGGTCAATGCTCCCAGCAGTATAGCGAACCACTGGTTTGGCGTTCAGTACCCCAACTTGGTAGTCCGGACGGTTCAGCGAGAATGGTTCACTGGCGAAAAGCGCATTGCCCGACATGTCGTTCCACCGGAACACGTTGTCGGCATTCGCTGCAGGGGTCACGCCAGCATCCCGGAAAACGCCGCGATCGGCGCGCAACCAGAGCGCGTTCGTTACGGACGAACCTACGCCTCCGGGACCCGTTTGGGCCATGATGGCGGTGCTGCAAAGAAGAAAGCAGTATCCAAGTGCACGCATGGGAGGACTTTTTCGCAAACCCTCCTACGCATGATCAACGGAAAGGGATACTCCCCCCGATCGAACTGCGTCACGGAACGATGATACCTGCCTTAGGACGATCGGTGCATCCCTACCTCACCGCCCCACCCGCTTCTTCAGACCCGTGATGTGCGCCAAGTGATGGCCGCTGTGCCACACGTACAGTTCCAACGCCTCGGCCAGGCTGATCTCACGCTGTTGCTCAGGATGGACGAACGAACACGCGAAGTCGGAGGCGGTCATGTTCCTCAGCAACACCACCCAACGGGCATGCGTGCCGCTGATGATCTGGAGCGAAGGTTCAAGGGGCATGGTGCGCGCATCGATGTGCTCCGCCCAGAGCGCTTCCTTGTAAGGCTTGATGACCGGCCTCTCCTCGGAAAGCGCCAGCTTGAAGCGTTGTAAGCTCTGTCCGTGGCTGTCGGCAATGTGGTGGACCAGTTGCCGCACGGTCCAGCCGCCCGGACGATAGGGCGTTGCCAATTGCATGTCATCGAGGTCCTCCACTTCTGCCCGCAGCTTCGCAGGATACGCTTCCAGAATGGAAATGCAGGCAGCCACGCGTTCAGGTGTTTCAGCCTTGGTTCCCCGGACGAACTTGCCGATGGGGTACTTGAGAAGCTCGAGTTCTGCAGCGGTGAGGGTTTCCATGATCTGGTTCTTCCGCTCAAAGGAAAGGGCTTCTACTTGCGCTTCACCGCATACGCCAGCAGGAACTGCTCCGCATCCAGCACCTCCACCTCCGCAAAGTGGAAGTCCTTCCGGTCGTAGGTGACAATGCAGTTACACTTCGCGGCGACCGCCGAGTAGTACTGGAGCCCATCCTCGAAATCGTTCACCTTCTTGTTGGCCAAGGCTTGCTCCACGGACCTCCCGTCCATGGACGTGAACTTCAGCTTCTCTGCCAGCAACGCGACCTTCTGCTTGGCCAGCTTCTTTCCGCCCTTCTTCTCCGCGAAGTAGCCCCCGACGGCCAGGCACATCGGCGAGGTATAGACCTCAAAGCGCTTGTCATCGCACAGGCTCAACACCCGGGCACAGGCCGTGAAGCGCGGGTACTCGTTGCACAGCACGGATACCAGCACGTTGGCGTCGAGAAAGATGCGATGAACGGCCATCCTCAACTCTTTACCGCCAAGACGCGAAGAGCGCAAAGAAATTCGGCATGTTCCCTTGGCGAGCTTGGCGTCTTTGCGGTGAACCTCACTTCTTCCGGCTTTCGAGGTACTCCTTCTTTACGTTCCGGGCGGCGTTCTTGCGCACGTAGGTGGCTTCGCCCTCTGCTACCTGGCTGATCCAATCGGAAACAGGCAGTTCATCCAGGCTGCGGTAGCGCGGATCGGTCACCTTGCTGAGCATGAACTCGACCAGCCGCGAAAGGCTGATGTGGTTGGCCTCCGCGAAAGCCTTGGCCTGCAGCACGACCTGCTGATCGAAGCTGAGGGTGACCTTGGTGTCCATGGCCGTTCACTTGTTTGTACGGCAATATTAACACATCTATACGTACAAACAAGCGAACGGCATTCCTAATTAGCCAATTCGAAATTCGGAATGGCAGGTCATCGCCTCATCCCCTGCGCCTGCTGCATCTGCTTCATCATGTTCATCATCTTGGTCTTGTCCCCCATCATCTTCATCATCTTGCGGGTCTCCTCGAACTGCT
>JADZGG010000302.1 GCA_020854015.1 Flavobacteriales bacterium | reverse complement strand
GTTACATGCGCCTACGCCATCGAAAAGGCGGATTTAACATCCAGGTCCAAGGCCTCAAGTTGGCCTTGGGGGATACAGGGGATGCGAACCGGACGCTGTCCGAATATGGGTATCTCTTGAACGCCCGCAGGAACTTGGACCAGACCATAGAAGAACCATCCGAGCGATTCACCCAGACGAACTACGGCACCATGGTCTATATGAAGACCGCTTTGGTCATGGACCACCTGATGGCCTACATCGGTGAAGAGGTGATGGACAAGTGCCTGCATGCCTACTTCGAGGAGTGGAAATTCAAGCACCCGCAGCCGGCCGACCTGCGGCGCGTGTTCGAGCGCGAGAGCGGGAAGGATCTGGGGTGGGTGTTCGAGGGCTTCATTGGAACAGACCAGAAATACGATGTCAAGGCCGTTTCGCTCGATCTGCGCACCTGGGAAGGCGGGGTCGAGCGCATGCATCTTGGACATCGCGCCAAAGGGCCTTGGGCCGTACCCTTCCCCATCACAGGATATGCTGGAACGGACAGCCTAGGAACGGTTTGGGCCTGGAATAACGGGTTTGGTCACAAGGGACGGACCGAGTACACCGGACTTCCATGGCCCAACGCCGACCGCGTGCGCATTGATGTCGGTCGGCGCACGCTTGACATCGACCGGCGCAATAACGGCACGGACACGAAACCGCAACTGAAGTTCCTGCTGGGCATCGAGAAGAGCGACAGGCGCACTACCTACTGGACACCGACCATTGGTGCGAACGGACACGATGGCTTCATGGCCGGTCTGGCGCTTTATAACACCACCTTCCCCAGCCAACGCTTCGAGTGGGTGGCCGCGCCCATGTATGGGTTCAAGAGCGGAAAGATCGTGGGCGGCGCACGGGCCGAATACCACTTCGACCGCTTGAACAGCAACACCTTCCAGAACATCCACCTCGGCCTCGGCACCTGGGGCTTCAGCACGGCCGAAGAGGATGAAGTGGCCTCGGGCTTTAGGAAATACACCCCGAGTGTTCGCTTCGATCTGAAGCGGAACGATGCCTATGCTGCCGCCCACTCCTTCGGTTTCCGCACGGTGTTCGTCACGCAATACGGGCCAGGCACCGTGCTGGGTGAAGACGTCCCGGTTCTAGCTGAAGTGAACACCAACGACCTTTACAACGAACTGCGCTACGACATCCAACAGAAGCAAGGACTACACCCCTACCTGATCACCGGAACCTTGCTCAACCACGAAGCCTTCACGCGCGCCAGCTTGGATGCGAAGTGGAGCGCGATCTACGACGACCGCAAGCACCGCATCACCTTCCGCGGCTTCGCCGGCACCTTCCTGAGCAAGAACGAGGACCAGCTCACTCGCTTAATGGCTTGGCGCCTGAACTGGGGCAGCGAGGACCTCTTGTACGACCATGTCTTCGTGGATCGCGGTCAGCCCGACCAAGTAAGTGGCCGGCAGATCGCCAAGGACCAGGGCGGCTTCAAGACCCCCACGTCGCAAGGCTCGTCCACCAGCTGGATCGCCGCATTGAACATGGAACTGGACATGCCCTTCCCATTGCCCTTGAGCATCTACGGAAGCTGGGGCGCCGCGCCGTACACGGAGGTGACCGCTACGGGCAACGTGGCCAAGTGGGATAGCTACTACGAGGCAGGAATTGGTCTTCGCATCGTCCGTGATGTCGCCGAGGTCTGGTTCCCGCTGGCTGTCTCGCAGAACATTCAGGACGAATATGACTTCAACAAGGTGCAGTTCGGCGATCGGATCCGCGTCGTGCTGGCCTTGGAAAAGTTGGACCCCACGCGGGCCTTGCGTAACATCATGCACTGATGCGGCCTGGCCAGAAGATCTATTTCCTCTCCGACTTCCACCTGGGAGTGCCTGACCATGCCAGCAGCCTGGCGCGGGAAAAACGCATTGTGACCTTCCTGAGCGAAGCAGAGAAGGACGCGGCGGAGATCCACATCCTCGGCGACCTGTTCGACATGTGGTTCGAATACCGCGAAGTGGTTCCCCGTGGCTTCGTGCGCCTCCTGGGGAAACTGGCCGAGCTTACTGACCGCGGCATCCCTGTGCACGTGTATATCGGCAACCACGACATGTGGATCTTCGACTACCTGCCGAAGGAGACCGGTGTGACCCTGCACCACGAGCCAGTGGCCCGCGAGTGGAGCGGCAAACGCCTGCTGATCGGGCACGGCGATGGACTCGGTCCCGGCGACCACGGCTACAAGTTCATCAAGAAGGTGTTCCGCAACCCGATGATGCAATGGTGCTTCGCACGACTGCACCCCAACCTGGGCATGGGCATCGCGCACTTCTGGAGCGGCCGCAGCCGAAAGAAGAACTACGTGAACGACCGAAAGTTCCTGGGGCAGGAGAACGAATGGCTTGCGATCCATTGCCGCGAATTGCTGGCGAAGGAGCACTTCGATACCTTCATCTTCGGTCACCGCCACCTGCCCATGGACCTGGAGGTGGGCACCGGAAGTCGCTACATCAACCTCGGGGACTGGATCACCTGGTACACCTACGCGGTGTTCGACGGCAATGCGGTGCGTTTGTTGAAGCGCATCGGCGATGGCCCGCTGAGCGGGGATATGGAAGCTCCGAAGATCCCGTCCTGAACGAGCACTGCCGTCGTGCGGTGACCCTACTTGTCGAACTTCCGCATGTACAGCACCAGTTCGACAAGGCGACTGCTGTAGCCGTACTCATTGTCGTACCAACCCATCACCTTCACCATGTCGCCGACCACACTGGTGAGCAGTGCGTCGAAGATGCAGCTGTGCGGGTCATTCACGATGTCCACGCTCACGATCGGGTCCTCGGTGTATCGGAGAATGCCCTTCATCGGTCCCTGCGCGGCTTCGCGGAACTTGGCGTTCAACTCTTCGGCCGTGGGGATCCGCTTCACCCGCACAGTGATGTCCGTGATGCTTCCGTCCGGCACCGGCACCCGGATGCCACCGCCGCCCAGTTTTCCCTCGAGCCCAGGGAAGATCCGCGTGATGGCCTTGGCAGCGCCCGTCGTGGTAGGCACCATGCTTACTGCTGCGGCCCGCGCCCTACGCAGGTCCTTGTGGGGAGCGTCATGCAAGCGCTGATCGCCGGTATAGCTGTGCACCGTGGTGATGTAGCCGCTCTCGATCCCGCAGAGGTCCTGCACCACCTTGATCATTGGCGCTGCGCAGTTGGTCGTGCAGCTCGCGTTGCTGACCATGTCGTCGGTGGCTTCCAACAGATGCTCGTTCACGCCGAGCACAACGCTCTTGATCTCAGGATCCTTCGCGGGAGCTGAGAGGATCACGCGCCTTGCACCGGCCTTCAGATGCGCTGTAGCAAGCTCGCGTGTGAGGAAGTGTCCCGTGCACTCCAGCACCACATCTATGCCGAGCGCCTTCCAAGGGAGCACCGACGGATCCTTCTCCGCAAAGGCATGGATCGTGCGACCACCCAGGTGCAGGTTCTGTTCGTCATGACCCACTTCACCAGCGAATACCCCGTGCACCGAATCGTACTTGAACAAGTGCGCTAGTGTGAGCGTGTCCGTCAGGTCGTTAACGGCCACAAGCTCGATGTCCGTGCGTTGCAGGATCAAGCGTGCGCTGACACGGCCGATGCGACCGAAACCATTGATGGCTACGCGTACGGGCTTCATGGGCAACTGGAGTTCAACTAAGTGGAACAGGGAAGAACAAGAAAGCCCCTCCTCCGCGAGGAGGAAGGGCTTCCGGAATGCTCAATGATCACTGAATGTTCAGCGGTTCACAATGAAGCGGCCCATCTGACGGGCATCGCCAGCGCGAAGCTCCAATAGGTAGGTGCCGTTGGCCAAGCTCTGCACGGGGAGCTGCAGGCGCTGCTCGCCCTTGGGCAGGTTCTGTCGGGCCACCACGCTCACCAAGCGACCGTTCACATCGTATACGCTGGCGGTCACCTCTGTGCGCTCACGCAACACGAAGCTCACATTGCTCACGTCGGTCGCTGGGTTCGGGAAAATGGTGATGCCACTGAAGAGCGGGCTGTTCGCATTGCTGCCGCCCTCGCTCGGACCACCCACGCCAAGCAAGGTCTCCGTGCGGAAGATCCCACGCCCATGT
>JADZGG010000301.1 GCA_020854015.1 Flavobacteriales bacterium | reverse complement strand
CGCCGGGTAGCCGCTGCGGTTGGTGCTCTCCCCGTGGAAGTGCCCGCCGATCAGAATGCGGTAATGGCCAGTGCTAGCCGCCGGAAGCACCTCCAACCCGTTGAAGGGGGAGCGCTGGGCGGACAACGAGAAGCTCGAGAGGAACGCAAGTAGCAAGAGCGGCAAGTGGAAAGCGGCGAGCGGCAAGCACCCAGAGCTCCTCGCCGCTGGCCGCTGGCTGCTCGCAGCTAGCAAAGTGAAACTCCGGTTAACAGACCTCATGTCCCCTTCGCGGCTTTGGTGGCGCTGAGCTTCTTCCCGTTCACCACAATGCTGCTGCCTGTACCGCACTTGCTGGTGCTTTCCGCGTTCGCTGCATCCACGTCCTTCAGTTCCACCGTCACAGGTCCATAGCGCATTTCGTCCTTGCCGGCGTGGATGGCCTTGTCGGCTTCAAGCGTTCCACCGTTCATGATGATCGATGCGCCCTCGCGGCCTTCAAGCCCGATCCCAAGGCCCTTCAGTTCCGTTCCGCTTAGGGTCACCTTGGCATTCACCGTGGCCTTCACCCCCACCCCTTGCGCACCAGCGATCATGCTTAGGGAGATCGATAGCCCACTGCCCTCCACACTTACGGCATCATCCTTCGCCCCTTCGAAGCGGGTGCCCGACACTTGGGCGCGCACGAAATGCAGTTCAAGCTGGTCCGAAGCTCCGATGAACGTGCAAGAACGCAGCTGTGCTTCTCCGAGGGCAAGGTCCAGTAACGTGGCACTTGTGCCAGCGAAGCGGCAATGTTCCAAGCTGACGTTGGAGCGGTAGAAACTGAGTTCCGCCGGGCGGACCTGGTCGTAGGCATAGCGCATCAGGCCCGTGAAGTGAACATTGTCGAGGCGGCTCTGTCCGGCAGCTTCGATCACATGCACGCCCAGCGAACTGCTGTCCGGGCTCGTCACCACGATCGGCATCTCATCGGTTCCGATCCAACGCAAGGGCGAGTGGCTCACCAGCTCGGCACCCTTCGATAGCAACAACTTCAGCGGGGCCAGGGCTTCCACCGTGTAGCCGCTCGGGATCACGAGGTCGCGGTCAATGGTCCATGCACCGGGCCGGATCCGCACCACATGCGCCTGATCATCCACCGCCACGAAGGGGAACGAACGGAATGTGGCCGTCTTCTGACCCGGCATGGCCAGGCCTTGCACCGTGCGAAGACCGAATGCTTGTACAGGCACCGTGCGCACGACCGAAGCCCCGAGAAAACGGCAATGCAGCTCCACCTTGTCGATCAGAAGGCTGTCGTTCACTGGGCCGGTCAGGAAACGCACTTCCACCGGGCTTCCAACCCCACCTCGCGGGCGACAGGGAACGATGCTGCGCGACTGCGGCGCGAAACGGCGACCATCGGGCAGCACCAAGCTGTCCAGTTGAACAGGCAGGGCGTCCGATGGCACCACCATCAGTACGAGCGTATCGCCTTGCATCCCTTGCGTGTAGGCGTTCAGCGGTCGGGGCGAGGCCATCAAGCGCCGGATGGCCTTCTGGTTGGCGTAGTACAGCGACCGGTCCAGCTCCTTGTAGGGGAACTCGCGGTAGATGGTGGCGCTGGCGGTATCAAGCGGTCCTTTCAGCGCAGCGAACGAACTGTCCAGATAGGCTGGCACGGAGAGGCGCTCCAAGTGATGCACGTAGGCCGCCATGATGGTCGGGTCGTTGAGGAACTGCGTGTGCAGCTCATCATTCTCCCGGAACGCACCGGAATAGCGGTAAGCCCCGGCAAGCTCTTTGGTCGGGAATGCGCTGAAGCTCTCGTAGCTCACCGGCTCCAAGCGCTGGGCACCGGGGTCGTAGTAGAACTTCACATCGCTCCAGTCCATGCTGTGGTGGCCGCCCACCAGATCGATCAGCGCCAAGCGACGGCCGATCAGGTCGGCATTGAACACTTCACCGGCCGGTTTCTCGCCTCTGCGGAAGGCATCCACCAAGGCCAGCGCCTGCTCGAACTGGGCCTTGCCCGCTGGATCCTTGGCCAGGTCGTCCGTTCCATAGGCATCGAGGGCCGCGGCCTGGTAGGCGCCATAGGCATCGTTCACCTGCACACCGTCCAGACCGTTCAACCGGTGCTGCCAGAACAAGGCGGGATCGAAGCGCAGCAGCGGACCGTTCAGTCGACCGTTGTTCTGCAGGAGCTCGGTTCCGAAATGCTCTTCGTAGGCGTAGACGCCAAGGTCCTCGCCGTTCAGTTCCACGCGGCAGAATCCGTAGCGCAACGCCACGATGCCTTCCCCCCGGCTCAGCTGGTGGTAGAACCAATCGCAGAGGTAGTTACGCGTTCCGGGGTGCTGCAGGCTGAAGCGTTTCATGCCCAGGAAACCGCCGTCCTTCTTGGCGATCACACGGAAGCTCCACTTGCGTCCGTCCACATGATCGGTCATCTTGCCTTTGATGCGCACTTTCGCTTTGAAGGGCGTATTGTCCGCCTCGACCTTGGCGTCCACATAGTCGTTGCCTTCCTGCTCGATCACGCCCCGTTCCAGCGCACGGTCCACCACCTCCTGAATGAACTCCATGTCCTTTTCATCCACCGTGAGCTTGATGGTAGGCGGTTCCACAGCGAAACTGGCCGGATAGTTCACGGCCCATTGCTTCACGAACCGACCGAAGCCCGGATGACCGCGCTTGTGCAGGAAAGCGTTCGTGGCCAACGCGGCTGCAACGATGAGTACAAGCACCAGGACGGTGCCGAAAAGCCACTTGCGACGCTTGGACATGGTGTTGAACGGGAGGCGAAAGTAAGCGGCTCACCGCCGGAGCATCACGTCTCCGATCAAGGGCACCACCTCCGCATTGGCGCCTTCCTGTTCCAACTGTGCCTCCTCCCGTCTGCTCAGGTCGTGCACGATGTCGTCCTCGGACAACAAGGTCATGATGATCACCAGGATGATGGAGAAGGGGTTCAGGGAACCCGTGAGCCAGGACTCGTAGAGCACCGAGAACATCGACGAGAACATCACGGCGAAGGCGACGGGGACCAACTTGTTCGCCTTAAAAAAGAGAAGGGCGTAGCTGCGGAAATAGAGCAGAATGCCGACCGCACCCGTGTTGAACCACATGGTGAGGTATGAATTGTGCACTCCTCCGTGGTGACCTTGGGAACGTAGGAACTTGTAGTTGTGGCGCATCACCCACTCATCGTTCCCGAAGCCCCCCCCGAAGACCAGGAAGCCACCCTTGTTGATCTTCTCCCAGGCGAAATTCCATGCGAAATAGCGACCGGAACCATCCTCGAGGGTCTCCACACGGAAGAACTTCTCAAGCCCGAACGCCATCACGATGGCGGCGAGGTTGGAGGAGATGAGCTCGGCGATGCCGATGAAGGCGATGAAAGCCACGAACCCCAGGAACGGTGAAAGGCTGAAGAAGCGCCCGAACACGAGGAACATGGTGGATGCCACCACGGAGGTGCGCGATCCGCATTTGATGAGCACGAACCCGATGATGCCAAAGACGATGATCTTGTCCACTCGATTGAAGAGGCGGGGATTCATGAAGTTGACCACATAGGCCAGCATGAAGGTGACATAGCAGAAGATCCCAAGGCCGTTCGGATTTCCGAAGAGGCCACGGAAGCGGCCACCGATCATCACCCACCCCGGTTGAACATAGAGAATGGCATAGCCGAAGGCCAGGACCGTCACGATGAAGAAAAGGAAATTCCGCATGAACAACCAGCCCTGCCGCCGGAAGTTCATCAGCACGTAGTTCGGAATGATGAGGTAGAGCAGCGCGTAGGAAATGGTCTTCGAAACGCCGTTGAGCACATCACTGCTCTGCATGAGCGGCAGGAAGCTGTAAACGAAGAAGGGCAGGAAGATCGTGAACACCCGGCTCAAGGGCATGAAGCGCTGGGTCTCCAACAGGAAGATCAAGCTGAGCGCGATGATGTACGTGTACTTGGCGCTCTTGATCTTCCGCATCTCAAAGAACTCCGGCGACATATCGGACAGAATGAGAATAAGCAGGAAGCCGAAGATCATGTCCGCCCACCGGTCGCTGCGCCGGAACAGGAACACCGTAGCCGGCAGTATCAGGTAGATCAGCGGACCCAGGTACAGGGTCGTGAAGATCCAAACGACAATGATGCCGAGGAGCTGTGTATGGGCCCGGAGGAACTTGATCATGACCGCTCCGCTACCAGTTCGTTCAAGTGTCGGGTCACGGCAGCGTTCCGTGCCGAGGCGTATGCCAGCAACACTTCCACCTGCTTCTTCCAGTGCCCCACGGTCAAGGGTCGGCGCCAGCGCGCGATGTGCATCGGCATCTCCGGCTCCAGTTCCCGTGCCATCTCGGCCACTTGTTCCAACATTCGCTCCGTGGAGAGACCTTCGCGCTGAAAGGTCCGCACACGTTCGACGAAACGTTCCCGCAAGCGCGGCGAGGCCAGGCAGGCCCGGAACAGGCGGGACAGCGGTGCTTTGCGCGCCCGAAGGTGAGCGATGCTGTTGAATTCAGGCCCCAAAGGATAGCCGAAGCTGAGGTCACTGTCGCCCATCAACATCCGCCAGCGGCCATCGCACGCCGTCACGCCGGGTCGCGGATCACCCGAATACCGCCAGAGCTTCACGTTCTGCTCCGGCCAATCGGTGTTGCTGATGATGACCTGAGCTGCCAGGTAGGCGATCAGGTCGTCGGTGTCCATGAAACGTTCCAGGGTCGGCGCCGGATCAACACCCGCCTTCACTTGAAGATCCAGTTCGTTCAACGCCCGCATGAAGGCATCGAGATCGGCCTGGTCACCTTCCGCAAGTATCCCGCGATCGGCGATGACCGTGATCTCCTTGGCCTTGCAGCCGGCCCTTCGCGCCAACTCCTGATCATCATGGCGTTCGCGCAGTTGATGAATGCCCCAGTAGGCTCCGTTCACATAGACCACACAATTCCGAACGGCCGATGTACCGAACCCCAGCCCCTCACACATCCGGTGCACCAGGGCATCGCGCATGAAGGCCTTGTCCTGGTCATTGCCACCTGTCCGCAGCACCACGGTCCGGTGCCCCGTGCCATGTTCGGGTGAGAAGAAGCTGACGTCGTCAGCAGAGCCTTCCTCCAGGCGCAAGCGTAGTGCATGCTGTGGGAAGCCCCGTGTGTTGTTGCCATTGATGCGGATGCGGGCACCACCGGCCCAGATCGTACGGCCATCGGTTTCCTCCCAAACCACCTGCGCCGCCCGTTCCCATGCTTTTCCACGGAACTGGTAGTTGCCGGGGTAGCGCCACCAGCGTTGGTACTGCGGATAGCGCTTCACCGCTTCCTCCTCCTGATGGAAGACGCCATGACCCATGACGTAAATTCCGGTATCCGGGTCGAAAAGCGCGCCTTCCGGCACAGCGATGGACAACACGGGCATGGCATGCAACACGCTTCCGAAGCTGCGCGCCACGACCGGTCCGCAGCGTCCATCCGCGTCGAAAGCCCGGTACAGGACCAAGGTGCGCTGCGGAAAGTCAATGAGTTCAGGACTTCTCCATTGAGGTGAACTGGGGGTCCGCAGGATCCGTTCGATCGCCGGTTGGTCCGGTCGAAGCATGGTGGAAGCCGCCCAAACAGGTGATACTGGACCTGGAACCTCGCCGTTCAGCGTGTAACGGACCACGGCACCGCTTGGGGCCAAAGGGGAACCGTTCGGGTCGAAAGAACGGATGACGAGCGTGGGATCCGCTTTCGGTGCCAGGACCGGTTCCGGTCTGAAAGCTGCCGCTAAAAGCACCAGACCGAAGAGGACCGTTGTCATCCCCAGGATGTCGGAACGCTTCTTCCCCACGGCCCGTTCCATCCTATGTGGACTTGCTTACCAAGGCCCAACGAAGAAGCAGGGCCACCGGCACGAAACAGACCGCAGTGATCAGCCCGGCGCTGCTTCCACAACCAACACCGATCAGCACCGCCGCCAGGTTGAGCAGGAAATGACGTTCTGACGTGCCTTGTCCTTCACGACGCAATAGCAAGGCCACCCCTACGAAGGCGATACTGAGTGGGACCGATGCACGGACCAGTCCGACGGCCAAGGCGCTCAGCCCGGACCAAACGGCGAGCATCTTCGGGGTCGCCCCCTGATGTGGCACCGCGCGCCCGAGCATGAGCCCCAACAGCGCGGCCAGAGAGACACCGATCAACGCCCCAGCGATGTCGTAGGGAGTGAACAAACCCATCTGGTCGGCGAGCAATCCTTTCAGGTCCATGGCTTGGGGCGAAGCGCCAAAGTTAACCGGTGGTCCGCATGCTTCCGGGCCGTGTGCTACTTTCGCCGTGTGTCAGTGAACACCCGCGATATCCTGCTGGCAAGCTTGCTGAACGTTGCGTTCTGCACTGCGCATGGTCAGAGCGTGCTTCAGTCCGGGACCGCTTTGGTCGTGGACCCCGGCACAGTGCTTCGGATCGAAGGACCACTAACGGTCGCCACCACCCCCGGCAGCACATGGGTGAACAACGGAGAGATGCGGCTCGCTCCACTGGCGCTGTTGAACGAAGCGAATGGTGCCCCCATTTCCGGCAGTGGCACCGAACGTTTCACTTCCTCCTATTCCGCCCCGCTCAGTAATGAAGAACCAGGTGGCCTCCGGTTGGTGGTCACCACTGTTCAGCCCCCACAGAACGTATCGCTCGTTCGAGGTCACCAGCCGATCACGGAGCCCGGTGGCTCGGTGGGTACAGCGCGGTGGTACCAATGGTCAAGTGATGTGAACAACGGACTCGACGCACAGGTCCATTTCGGATATGACGAGAGCCAATTGAACGGTGTGGTGGAATCGGATCAGGTACTGCATGTGCTACAGTCCAACACTTTCTGGATGGCGATCCCATCCTCTGTGGATGTTGCCAATGATCGCGTTGATGCCATCGGCTTGGACAGCATTGGGACGCTGACCACCTTCAGCGGTGCCCTCACCACCGGACTTGCAGATGGTTCGAACCCCACGCAGGCCATGCTCTTCCCGACCGTGGCTGATGAAAGCGTGATGGTGGTCCTTGAGACCGCACGGAGCCTTTCCGTGGAATTGCTGGATGCCGAGGGTCACACCCTTCGTTCCTTCACGACTCCAGCGCCGTCGCGCACCATGCGATTGGATGTGAGCGCACTGCCAGCAGGCCTTTACTTGGTGCGTATCAATGGTGACCATACCCTGCGTTTCATCCGGTCATGAAGAAGGGACTGCTCACCACCTTATCCTGCTCATTGGGGCTTTGGGCTGGTGCTCAATGGGATGTGCCCACCAATGTGCAGCTTAACGGGGCGGTTGCGAACGACCGCCAAGTGACCGGGGTAGCTGCCCCAACGGTTCCGGACGCTGGTGTTTCCGCGGCCAGCGCGCGCACGTTGAGCGCCAACTTCGGCGTGGCACAAGGGCAGGACGCACTGAGCGTTTCGCTCACCCCGCCTCCAAGCAACTATTTCCCGGGCCTGATGATCACACTGGTGACCACGCAGGCGAACCATGACGACGTGAGCCTAAGCGTGAACGGACTGCCTGCCGTGCCGGTACGCAAGTTCGTTTCGGAGCCGTTGGACAGTGCGGACCTACGACCAGGGGTCCCGTATACCATGGTGTTCGACGGTACCGTGTTCCAGGTCACAAGCCAGTTGGAACCAAGCTGCCCGCCGGGCACCATCGGCTTCACGCGAGACGCCTGCATCGAAGCCAGCACCCGTGACTCCTTGAGCTACTACAATGCCAATGTGGCTTGCACTGCGGTCAACGGGCGGTTGTGCACAATGGACGAGTGGATCCAGGCCTGCCTGCGTGTCCCTGGTTTTCTCACGAGCGTAACGGCCTTTGAATGGTCCGACCATGCCGCGAATTTCTCCGGCAACGCCAAGCTGATGGGGTATGATGGGGTATCTCCTCTTCCGGATTGCCGTGCCGGAGGGCATACGGATCCGTTCAATTTGCGTCCATACCGCTGCTGCTTCGAACGATGAACAGGTTGCTTCCATCCTTGGGCCTTGCATTGGTAAGCGTATGTGCGCTTGCTCAAGTGCACCTGGACAAGCCCCTGCGCCTTCTTTCCCAGCAGGATAGTTTAAGGCAGATCGACGGGCTGGCCTATCCTTCGGAACCTTCCTCCTTGATCACTTTGGGCACTGCCCAACAGGCATCGACCAACTGGTATACAGTGACCGGCGGTACCAGCATTGTACAGCTCAGCGGTTCACCACAGGCCAATGGTTACGCGAACGGCATGCTGATCCGTTGGATGCCGCAGACCGCCATTGCAGGCAGCTTGAAGGTGAACGTGGACGGGCAGGGCGCTCGCGGTGTTTATCGAAGCGATGGGCTGCTTGTTTCGGACGGGCAGGTCACCGCCGGTCAGGTGGTGGAGATGATCTATATGGATACGGCCTTCTTCATCATGGGGCGGTCCGTCACCGACTGTCCATCCGGATACCTGCGCGTCAGCGATGAGTTCTGCATTCAGCAGAACGACACGCTCTCGGTGAGCATCTTCACCGCCCTTGGACACTGCTTTGCACGCGGTGCGCGGTTGTGTACGTGGGATGAGTATGTGATGGCCTGTACGGTGCAAGGCGCTCAATTGTCCGGCCTGTTCGATGATTGGGAATGGGTGGACGACACCAGCGACCACACGCATACCGCTGACCAAGTGGGTCGTTACGAATGCCGGAGCCAGCGCTCCATGGGTGCTGCTGAACACCCGAACAACTACGGCGTAGTACGCTGCTGTTACCGTATCCGATGAGCACAAACGCCGCCAACATCATCTTCTTCCTCTCGGTCCTGACCGGGCTGGGCGGAACGGCCACGGCCCAGATCATCGTTGACCGTCCGATCGACCTGAACGGTTCCACGGAAAGCGACCGCCAAGTGCTGGGCCTAAGCGACGCGACCACTCCGGCGAACGCCCTGAACGCACGCACGTTCCAAGCCGGTCAATACCGCTATGCCGAGGTGTCCGGTACTGCATCCTGGAACGCGGTGCTGACGCCCACTGCGGATCCCTTGCAAGCAGGGGCGACCTTCGTGCTGCTCTGCCAGGATTCGAACGCCGGTCCGGTGGCGCTAACGATCGATGGTCAAGGTCCTTACCCTGTTCACGTGGACGGCGTCAAGCCCTTGGTCTCAGGCGATGTTCCTGCTGGGACCATCGTAACGACGGTGTTCGACGGCACTGCCTTTCAGCTGACCTCAGGTAGAGCGCCGATCATCCGGGACTGCCCTTCAGGCTTTGTCGCTGTGAACGATCGGTACTGCATCGAGGTGGCGCAGCACGACACCATGGCCTACGACTCTGCTGCCGTGCTGTGCGGTTCCCTGAACGGAAGGCTCTGCACATGGGGGGAATGGTACGCGGCCTGTTACAACGCCACGAACCTGGGCCTCACCAACATGGTGGGCGACTATGAATGGACGAAGAACGCTGCGAACGCGAACAATAGCGTCAGAGTGGTCGGGCGGTTCTCTTGCAACACAGGCGCCTTGGGCGATGCCTGGGCTTCGCCAGCACGTTCCTTCCGATGCTGCTCGCGACGATGACCGGTCGCACCGTTAGGTTCCTGTAGGCAAATGCTGTTCAACAGCTTCGTATTCGCGCTCTTTCTCCCGGTGGTCTTCGCCTTGTACTGGGGTGTGTTCCGCAAGCTGCGGGCACAGAATCTGCTATTGGTAGCCGCAGGCTTCCTGTTCTACGGTTGGTGGGACTGGCGTTTCCTGTTGCTGTTGCTCGCCACCAGCCTTACGGACTACTTCGTGGCGTTGGCCATGGGTCGAAGCACTTCTCCACAGCGGCGGAAGCTCTTGTTGGGCCTCAGCCTGGTCGGCAACCTGGGGACGCTGGGCATCTTCAAGTACTACGACTTCTTCGCCCGCTCTCTGGCCGCCGGATTGGCTGAACTGGGCATCGCCCATGATCCGTTCCTGCTGAAGGTGATCCTACCGGTGGGCATCAGCTTTTACACGTTCCAAGCGTTGAGCTACACGATCGACGTGTATCGTGGTCGGATCGAGGCCGTTCGGCAGGCCGATACGTTCCTGGCCTTCGTCAGCTTCTTCCCTCAGCTCTGTGCAGGCCCCATTGAACGGGCGAGCCATATGCTTCCCCAGTTCCAGCGGGCACGGACCTTCGAAACGGCGCAGGCTGTGGATGGGCTGCGCCAGATGCTCTGGGGCTTCTTCAAGAAGATCGTGGTCGCGGACAACTGCAGCCGACTGGTCGATGGGATCTTCCACACCAGCGACACGCAGCCGGGGCCTGTGCTCATCATCGGCGCGGTGCTCTTCGCTTTTCAGATCTACTGCGACTTCGGTGGCTACAGCGACATCGCCATCGGCACCGCGAAGCTGTTCGGCTTCGACCTGATGCGGAACTTCGCCTTCCCCTACTTCAGTCGCGACATCGCTGAGTTCTGGCGGCGCTGGCACATCAGCTTGAGCAGCTGGTTCCGCGACTACCTCTACATTCCATTGGGGGGAAGCAAGGGCGGCCGCGGCATGGCCGTGCGCAACACCTTCATCATCTTTCTCGTGAGCGGCTTCTGGCATGGAGCCAACTGGACCTTCCTGGCCTGGGGGCTGATCAACGCGATCTATTTTCTGCCCCTACTGCTGAGCGGGCGGCACCGCAGCAACCTCGGTATCGCTGCGGAAGGACGGCGTTGGCCTGCTTTCAGTGAGGTGATCGCCATGCTCGGCACCTTCGGGCTCACCTGCGTCGCCTGGGTCTTCTTCCGGGCCGCCTCGATCGGACAGGCGCTCAGCTACATCCGGGACATGTTCATCCACGTGTTCGAAGCGGGGCATTGGGGCCGGACGGTCCAGTACATCACGGACCACTCCACCTACGGCCCGGCCATGGCGTGCATCGGTCTGCTCCTGCTGGCGGAATGGTTCCAACGGAACCGTCAGCATGCCTTGGAGGCGTTGGTGTTCACACGTCCACTGCGCTGGTCGCTCTATATCGGCCTGGTTCTGCTGATCGTGTTCGTGGGCGATCACGCGGAGCAAACGTTCATCTACTTCCAATTCTGAGATGAGCATCGTCCTCCGCCGCCTCGTGTTGTTCCTGGCCGTACTGGGTCTTGTGGCCTGGGG
>JADZGG010000300.1 GCA_020854015.1 Flavobacteriales bacterium | reverse complement strand
TCCACCGCACGGCCCTCCTCTGGGTGTAGCGTATCACCCATGCGGGCGCGCGTGAATCCTCGAGTGCCTCGCCCGCACCAACGCACCCCACCCGCGCTTATACTATGGAACCGGCCTTGACGACATGGCCGTCGATCCATGGCAACACCGAACTTCGAGGGCCTGCGGCAGGTGGCCCAGTACAACGTGGGCGACAAGGCCTACTTGAGCACCAACGGCACCTGGACCGTAACGGCCCGCTACTGGAGCCCCGGCAAGCAGTGCATTGTGTACGACCTGGTGTACGACTACAACGGCGTGGAGCTTACCCGCGTGGAGGAGCACCGCCTGAGCCGGCAGAACAAGGGGGTGCGCTTGCGGTACTGAGCCATGCTGCGCATGCCCTGTTGCTTGCGTTGATGGCCTGGACCGGATGGTGCAGCGCTGTTGGTCACAGCCTGGGCGGACATTCCAGAACCACGAACTATGTTTACTTCTTACCCCCCTACCCCATGAACAGCAAGACCAACAGCCTCAACTGGTTCGAGATCCCCGCCACGGACATCAAGCGCGCGAAGACGTTCTACGAAGCCGTGTTCAACATCCGCATGGAGGACATGGAGATGGGCCCCATGCAAGCGGCCATGTTCCCCATGGAGGGCGGCAGCGGCAAGGCCAACGGCTGCATCAGCCAGAGCCCCATGCACACGCCTAGCATGACCGGTTGTGTGATCTACCTGAACGCCGACCCCGACCTGAGCGATGCACTGGGCCGCGTGGAGCCCGCCGGTGGTAAAGTGACCATGCCGAAGACGGGCATCGGCCCCAACGGCTTCATGGCCTTCTTCGTGGACAGCGAGGGGAACCAGATGGCGATGCATTCCAACGCGTGATCGGCGCTTCGGTGGATGTGGCGGCCGCGCATAGCCTTCGCACCGAATGCCCATGCCCGCAAGTTGAGGAGCCGCAATGCGAATGCGCGGGGGTCGACCACAGGCGGCCCTCAACTCACGAAGGCAAGGTCTTTCACCAAAAAGACATCACTGTCGGACCGCAAGATAGGACCCTCTTTCCTCAAGTGGGCAAGCTCCCTTTACGACCAGATGGGTTCCTGTAGCGCACACTCCTTGGCGTTGTGCGCCAACACATCCTCCAGGCTGCCGCGCTGCTCGTACACCCTGCGTTGGCGCACCGCGCTGGGGCCCTGTGCGCAGATGTCGCGCAAGCAGGCCAGCTGGGCATGGTAGCCATGCGCCTTGAACAAGGGCGCCATGCGCTCCAAGCGGTCCAGGATGTCCGCTCGCAGGGTCCGTTGCTCCAGCGTTCGGTGATCGATCACCTGTGCGTTCAGTCCGTAGCGCAGGGCGCGCCACTTGTTCTCCCGCGCGATCCATCGCTTGGGCGGCTTGGGTGACGTGCCACTGAAGCTGTCCTGTTCCGCTTGGAACATGAGCGCCAGCACATGCACGAAGGCCACAATGGCACCCAGCTCCTGCAGTGTGGCGGGGCCATCGCACATGCGCAGTTCCAGGGTGCCATAGCCGGGGCTGGGGCGCAGGTCCCACCACACATCCTTCATGCTCTCAATGGACCCTGTGCGCAGCATGTCCGCATACAGCTTCTGGAACTGGTACCAGTCATGCACCGGCGGAGGAATGCCCGCTGTGGGGTGTGCCTCGTACACGGTGGGCCGGCATGCGGCCATGCCCGTATCGGTTCCACGCCAGAACGGCGAGCTCGCCGAGAGCGCGATCAGGTGCGGCACCACGTGCATGAACTGGTTCAGGAAACGGATGCAGGCATCGCCCGATGGCATGCCGATGTGGATGTGCAACCCATACACCGCCATCCGCCGGATCATCCATTGGTTCTTGTCCAGCAGCTCATGGTAGCGTGCAGCGGAGCTCACCACACGATCGTTGTAGTCGGCCACCGGATTGGTGCCCGTGCCGGCAAAGCAGAGGCCGAGCGTTGTTGCATGCGTTGCCAGGCGCTCGTACGTGTGCGCCAGGTCTGAACAGGCCTGGTGGGCATCCGTGCAAACGCCCGTGATCAGTTCGATCGTGCTTTGGTACATCTCCTTGGCCAGGTGCGGATCGGCCAGGCGCTGCAACAGCGCGGGTGCCTGCGGCGTAAGCCGCAAGGTGGAGGCATCCAGTACTTGCAGTTCCATTTCCACGCCCAGCGTAAAGGGGGTGGCGTTGCCGGCGAAGGCCAGGGGTGCGGTCCGTTCCATACAGGCAATGTAGCAGCTTACGCAGCCCTTGCGTTGCGAAATAGATGAATGGTATTCCGTGGCTTGGGGCCTATACTTGCCGGTCAACCACCGCTCATGTTCGTGCTCATCGTCCTCGTTTTCGTTCTCGGCTATGCGGCCATCGCCTTGGAGCACCCGCTCAGGGTGAACAAGGCCGCACCTGCGCTCCTCACCGGCATGTTGGTATGGTCCATCATCATGCTGGCCCACGACACGCTTTTTCCGCAAGGGCATGGCGGCGTGGAGCATTTGGTGGAGGCCCTGTACCACCACCTGGCCGAGATCGCCAGCATCCTCTTCTTCCTGCTCGGCGCCATGACGGTGGTGGAGCTCATGGATGCGCATGGCGGTTTTGAGGTGGTCACCGACCGCATCCGCTCCACCAAGCGCACCACCTTGCTGTGGGTGGTGGGCTTCTTCACCTTCTTCCTTTCCGCCGCCCTGGACAACCTCACCACCGCCATCGTGATGGCGGCGCTCCTGCGCAAGCTGGTGGGCAAGCAGGACGACCTTTGGAGGTTCGGCGGCGTGGTCATCATCGCGGCCAATGCCGGTGGTGCCTGGAGCCCCATCGGCGACGTCACCACCATCATGCTCTGGATCGGTGGGCAGGTCACCACCTGGAGCATCATCGGTTCACTGTTGCTGCCCAGCTTGGTGTGCCTGTTCGTTCCCCTCGTCTGGTTCAGCTTCACCATGCGCGGCTCGGTGGAAAGGCCTGTGGGTCCGAAGGCGGACACGGATGCACAGTTGGTCACCAAGCGCCAGAAGTACGCGGTCTTCCTCATGGGCGTGGCCACGCTGTTGGGCGTGCCGGTGTTCAAGAGCCTCACGCACCTGCCGCCCTTCATGGGCATCATGTTCGGGCTCTCCATCCTGTGGGTCTACACCGAGTTCATCCACACACGGGGCATGGAAGAGCGCGGGCAGTACCAGGTCACCGCGATCCTGCGCCGTGTGGACCATAGCAGCATCCTGTTCTTCCTCGGCATCCTGATCGCGGTGGCCGGCCTGCAGACCGCGGGCCACCTCGATCTGCTTTCCACCTGGCTCAGCGCACACCTGCCCAACGTGTACGCCACCAACAGCATCCTCGGCGTGCTTTCCGCAATTGTGGACAATGTGCCGCTGGTCGCCGCCGCCCAGGGCATGTATCCCTTGACCACGTATGGACCGGACCACGCCTTCTGGGAACTGCTTGCTTTGTGCGCGGGCACGGGCGGCAGCATGCTCATCATCGGCTCGGCTGCAGGTGTGGCCGTGATGGGAGTGCTGGGCATCGAGTTCATGTGGTACGTGCGCCGCATGGCCCTGCCTGCGCTGCTGGGCTACGTGGGCGGCATCTTGACCTACTGGCTCATCAACCCATGAAGTTGAGGTACTGGCGCCGCCGGTTCATGGGTGAACGCACCAGCCTGGTGTTCACCAGTGTGCTCATCGGCCTGGCCTCATCGCTGTGCGCGGTGGCCCTGAAGTCCGGCGTCCATCTGACCACCGGGCTCGCGAACCGGGTGTTGTTCACCGGCGACCATGCCTACCTGGTCCTCTTCCTTCCGTGCATCGGTGTGCTGCTTTCAGTCTGGGTCACGCGCCGTTTCCTCCGTGGTGATCTGGGGCGTGGGTTGCCGAACCTGCTGAAAGATGTGCAGTTGCATGGCGGCTTTGTGGCCGTGCACAAGATCTGGTCGCAGGTGGTCACCAGCGTATTCACCATGGGCACGGGCGGCTCGGCCGGGTTGGAGGCGCCGTTGGCCATCACAGGTGCGGCCATCGGTAGCAACGGTGCGCGGTGGCTCGGCTTCGGCCAGGCGGAACGCATCCTCTTGCTCGCCAGTGGTGCCGCCGCGGGTGTTGCCGCCATCTTCAACGCCCCGATCGCAGGCACCGTGTTCGCGTTGGAGATCCTGCTCGTCAACAACGCCATGACCTTGGTGGTACCTGTGCTGATCGCCTCCGCTTCGGCCACCGTGCTCTCATCGCTCATCAACTTCGGCCAGCCCTTCGTGCTCATCACCGATTCCTGGAGCGCTGCTGCCCTTCCGTATTACGTGGTGCTGGCCTTCCTCGGCGCGGGCCTGTCGGTGTATGTGATCCGCATGTATCACGGCATCGCCAGGTATTTCGCGCGGTTCGCCCGGCCCTATCCCAAGGCGTTGTTCGGGTCGCTTGCGCTGGGTGTGTTGATCTTCATTTTCCCTCCCTTGTTCGGCGAAGGCTATGACAGTGTGCGCCTTCTGCTTGCGAATGAAGCGGGTGCCCTGGCCAACTACGCGCCCGTGCAATTGGACCTCGGTGTGTGGAACATCGTGCTGCTGGCCCTGGGCCTTCTGCTGCTCAAGGTGGTGGCCGCGAGCCTTACGCTGGGGGCCGGTGGCAACGGAGGCATGTTCGGCCCTTCGCTCTTCATCGGCGCCATGCTCGGCTTTGTGTTCTCCCACACCGTGAACCTGCTTGGCATCACCCACCTCAATGAGGTGAACTTCATCGTGGTCGGCATGGCCGCCATGCTCAGCGGCACCATCCACGTTCCCCTCACGGCCATCTTCCTCATCGCGGAGATCACCGGCGGCTACGCGCTCTTCGTTCCCCTCATGGTCGTCTCCTCCCTGTCCTACCTCGTGTCCAAATACCTGCACCACGATTCGATCTATGGCAAGCCTCAGCTGCCGGCGCCCGCGGATTGATCCGTTCTGCGGGGCAGCTCAGGACCGCGCGCCCTCAACCGCTTTTCGTACCACACCGCGCTCCTTCGAACCGTGCACCACCCTGCTCTGAAATGCTGTGGCGTTGAGCGCGGTGGCCACCGAACGGCGGTCCGGCTTCCAAGCTGCATTCGCCCCAACGCAGAACGCCCCGATCCATTCGGACCAGGGCGCTGTTCAGGCCACACCGGAGCAACTACAGGCGCGTGACTTGCTGCAACTTAAGGCTTGTGGCTTTGTACATGTGCCAAGCACCCTGCCATGGGTGATGTGGGTTCAGAACGCGAACCGCAGGCCCAGGTTCAGCACCATGCTTCGCGTAAGCCCATCGGGGCGCACCTCACGCGTCACCACCGGCGAGCCATAGGCCGCTTCGAGGGTCCAGGTATCGCTCAGGTTGTAGCGCGCATCCACCGTCAGGTTCAGGGTAAGGCCCGCGGAGTTCTCGATCGTGAGGCGCTGTGAGGTCCCCTCACCAATGCCCCGCGTATCATCGGCCAGGTGAACAATGGCCAGCAGGCCGGGCTGCACCGCCAGCTTGCCGATGGGGATCGCGTACTGCGCACGCAGCACGGCATCGTTCGCCCGCTCCAGCGTATACGATTCAAAGTAGCCCGACGCATCGGCGCTGTCCGCACTACCGTTCCAGGTGCTGCGCAAAAAGCCGTTCGCATTGCCTTGGGACAGCACATGCTGGTAGGCGATGGCCGCCGTGATGCGCTTGAAGCGATAGTTCAGCCCGAAGAGCAGATCGGTGGTGCCCAGACCGGTCTGGTACGGCATGGGCAGGGGCAGGTCATCGGCCTTCGCGTTGGCATCGTTGGCGGGGAACTTCACGCCGAGCAAGCCATCGAGCCGCTGGTGGGCCTGCTTCACGAAGGCGTATGAACCCGTGATCACCGGATCGCCCAGGCCGCTGTTGGCGCCGAGGTTGCCGCTGGCGCTCACGTAGGGCACCTTCACTTGGAACGCGAGGCGATCGGTGGCACCGATGTTCAGTTCGGGCACCACTTGGAAGATGGATGTGCCTTGTTCGCCCGCGGCAATGCTGAAGGTGAGCCGCGCAAAGTTCCGGGGTTCGCTGGCCGCACTGTCACTTGAAAGGTGCAGCTCGCCGATCGGCCCGGCCGTGCAAACGCCCGCGTCACTGCATCCTTGTCCGCTTGCAGGTGCAAGCCCTACGGCCATCACGAAGAGGCCTGCAACAATGATCCGTTCGGTCATGGGGTGAAGGTACTTAGGGGTGCTGGCCGTGCTTGGCGTGGTTCTCGGTGACCTAACGCAGAGCGCGGGCCGTTCGTTCACGGGCTGGTTCGAGCAGGGGTGCGTACTGTTCCGGTAGGCTGCCATGGAAAGCGCCCATTCCGTTACCATCCATCGTTCCAGGACCCGGTACCTTGCGCATCGGCCCGGCGAACAGACCTTCCGTTGCAGGTGTTCTTTTTCGCTCCAGGTTCCCGTTATGCCCCACCCGACACCCTACCGCGCTTGGCCTTTTCTGGTGTGGCTTGGTGCGCTTGTGCTCGGGTCGTTGCCCAGCGCACCCTTGCTCGGCCAGTCGTTCATGGAGAACAAGGGCCAGGTCCGCGACCAGTTCGGCGCACCGAACCACGCCGTCCATTATTTGCTGGAGACCCCGAACAACACCATCACCCTGCGCAACGGCGGGTTCAGCTACGACACGTACACCATGGACCGGGAGGATCGGCCTTCCGGCACAGCACCCTACCCGGCCACCAAACGCGCGAGCACGCCACTGAGCCTTACACTGCACTACCACCGTGTGGATGTGGAACTGGTCGGTTGCGACCCCTCGGCGTGGATGGAACCGCAGGCCGCCGATGGATCCCTTTCGCATTTCTATACGGGGGAAGAACCGATCATCGGTGTGCGTTCGTTCGCTGTGGTGCTGTACCACGATGTGTATCCGCACATCGACGTGGAATTCGTGGCCGGCACAACGTTCGAGTACAACTTCATTCTGCATCCAGGGGCGGACATCAACGACATTCAGTTGCGCTACACCGGTGCGAACGGCGCTGAGCTGAAGAACGGCCAGGTGGCCTTGCAGCTGGCGCACGG
>JADZGG010000299.1 GCA_020854015.1 Flavobacteriales bacterium | reverse complement strand
GGCCATTGTCAACGCCAACGTGGTGACACGTGTGTTCGAAGCTGGTGGGGATGCCAGTATCGATCGCTCGGACATTCCATTCTACCCGTACACCTCCTACGCGGGCCTTCGCCCGGCGGAACCCACCGGTTACTGGGGCACATACCTCACGGACACCACGTACCGATTTGCTGTGGCCAGCATCGATGCGCAAGGGAAGACCCTCGCGGGGCACAAGCTTCGGGCGCAAGTGGTGAAAGTGAGCTACAACTGGTGGTGGGATGGTGATATGGAAGGCACGAACAGCTACATGAGCGCTCCAAGCTCACAGATCATCTCCGACGAGGAGATCACCACGGATGCGAAGGGTAAGGCCATGTTCAACTTCCGCGTGGCCCGGCCGGAGTGGGGACGCTTCGTGGTGCGTTTGAGCGATGAGTCCAGCGGTCATGTGAGCGCCGCGCAGGTCTATGTGGATTGGCCAGGCTACGAAGGCCGCTCACGTCGCCAAGGAGGAAAGGAAGCTGCCATGCTCACCTTCAATGCCGAAAAGGAGAAGTACGAGGTAGGTGACCAATGCACCCTTACGATCCCGACCTCCGGCCAGGGGCGAGCCCTCATCAGCCTGGAGACCGGATCGCGCATCCTCGATGCGAAGTGGGTGGAGGTGACCGGCAAGGAGACGCGCTTCACCTTCCCTGTGACCGCGGACATGTCACCGAACATATACGCGCATGTCACGCTTGTACAACCGCATGCTCAAACGGCGAATGACCTGCCCATACGGCTCTACGGTGTGATACCTGTCTTCGTGGAGGATAAGACCAGCCACCTGTACCCCGAAGTGGCGATGGCGGCGGAGATCCGTACGGACCAGCCCTTCAGCGTGGAAGTGAAGGAGAAGAACGGCGAGGCGATGACCTACACTCTTGCCATTGTGGATGAAGGCCTTCTGGACCTCACCCGTTTCAAAACCCCGGACCCGTGGAAGCACTTCTATGCGCGTGAAGCCTTGGGTGTGCGCACTTGGGACCTATACGACCAAGTCATCGGTGCTTTTGGCAGACAACTGCAACGCGTGCTTGCCTTGGGCGGTAGCGACGAAGGTGGACCCGCCGATGCCACGAAGGCCAACCGTTTCAAACCCGTGGTGCGTTTCGTAGGACCCTTCAAGCTGGCGGCCGGTGCTAAAGCCAAACACTCGTTCACGATCAGCAACTACGTGGGCAGCGTTCGGGTGATGGTCGTGGCCAACGCCGAACAACGCGCCTATGGCAGCGCGGAGAAGACCGTGCCTGTGCGCAAGCCCTTGATGCTGCTGGCCACCATGCCGCGGGTCGTGGGTCCCGGCGAGACCGTGGACCTGCCAGTGACCGTGTTCGCCATGGACAAGAAGGTGAAGGATGTGACCCTCCGCTTGGAAGCCAACGCATTCTTCTCCCCACTTGAAGGATCAAGCCAACAACTGCACTTCAATGCCATCGGTGACCAAGTTGCCTACTTCCGGGTGAAGGTGAAAGAGGGCATCGGGGTAGGCAAAGTGAAGCTCATTGCTGAAGGAGCCGGGGAGAGAGCGACCGAGAGCATTGAGATCCAGGTTCGACAACCCAATGAACCCCAGACCTCGGTGACACAAACGGTCCTGGAGGTGGGTGCCAGTTGGCTACAGACCCCGGCACATGTGGGCATCCTTGGCACCAACACGGCTTACCTCGAGCTCAGTACCATACCCCCTGTGGACCTGGGTCGTCGATTGCAATACCTCATCGGCTACCCGCACGGCTGTGTGGAACAGACCACTTCGAAGGCCTTCCCACAGCTGTACCTCGCGGATGTTGTCGATGTGACGGACCGCATGGCCTTGGAAATGCGCGGTAACGTGGAAGCCGCCCTGCGCAAGCTCAAGCAGTTCCAGCAGCCTAGCGGTGCATTCAGCTACTGGCCGGGTGAGAGCTATGTGGACGACTGGTGTTCCATCTATGTCGGTCACTTCGTGATCGAGGCCGAACGCAAAGGCTTCACCATCCCCACCGGTATGCGGTCCAAGTGGCTGGATAGCCAACGCAAGGCAGCGCGCGACTGGAGTCCTGATACGCGTGACGAATGGTCGAACTCGAACCATGAAACGCTGCAAGCCTATCGGTTGTGGGTGATGGCCTTGGCCAACGCCGCCGATCTGGGTGCCATGAACCGGCTCCGCACCGCTCCCGACCTCGGCTTTCAGGCTCGCTGGTCCCTTGCCGCCGCCTATGCCACAGCCAACCGGAAGGATGTCGCCCGCGAATTGGTGAAAGGCATCGCTACCGCTGCGACCCCATACACCGAACTGGCTTACACCTACGGCAGCGACCTGCGCGATGATGCCATCATCGCCGAAGCTCTCATGCGGATGGATGACAAGGCCAATGCCGCGCTGGTGATCAAGCGCATTGCTGAAGAACTGAGCAGCGAGGACTGGTATAGCACCCAGACCACGGCCTTCGGTCTGCTCGCTGTGGCACGCTTGGCCGAACAGACACAACTGGCCGCAGGCATTGCCTTCAAGCAGACCGTGTCGGGCAAGACCCAGGACCGTTTCAGCAAGAAGAGCATCGTGCATGTCGACTTGCCCACTCCTGATGGCAAGCAGACGGTGAGCATCGTGAACACCGGTAAGAACCTGCTTTACGCCCGCTTGGTGCGGACAGGCACACCGATGCCCGGTGAGGAACGGGCGGAGAACAATGGACTCGCTGTTGATGTGCGCTACCAGACCATGGATGGAAAGCTCCTAGACCCGACCAACATCACCCAGGGCACGGATCTGATGGCCGTAGTGACGATACAGCATAACGGCGTCCGAGGTTGGTATCAGAACCTGGCCCTTACCCAGGTTTTCCCGTCGGGATGGGAGATCCGGAACAGCAGGCTTGAAGGCACCGAACAGGCTGCATCCAACAGTGCGTTCAGTTACCAGGACATCCGCGACGACCGGGTGATGACCTACTTCAACCTCCGCGCCGGCGAACAGGCCACTTACCGGGTATTCCTCAATGCGGCCTATGTGGGTCGCTATTACCTACCTGCCTCGATCTGCGAAGCCATGTACGATCATACCGTGAACGCACGTGACCGTGGACGGTGGGTGAATGTGAACAGGCCGGGCGGCGCTACCGCACCGTGACGGCACGAAAGTTGATTTTTGCACGATCACATGAACACCATGCGCCTACCTACCCTCCTATTGACCTGTGGACTCCTGCTCGGCTCCCTGGTCCTTCGCGCACAGGACGCACCCAAGACCATATACAGCTACGCTGTAGGGAACTGGCGGAATGGCCCCACCGTGGTCATCAGTCCGCTCTTTGAGACCACCGAGCAAGCCAGTACCCCGCAGCTGATCGCCCGAGTGAAGAACGACTATTCCGCGTTCAAGGACATCACGGACATTGATGTTCAGCGCTTCGCCACGATCGAGGAAGGCAACGATTCCCGGACCACCCTTCGTGCCAAATACCACATGCGCAAGCTTGAAGTGCTGATGGTGGAGCCGGAGCAGAACTGAACGTTTGATCCGTTCCAAGAAAAAGGGCGCCCCTCGGGGCGCCCTTCGCTGTTCGAGTTGGTTCTGTGCTCAGTGAACTACCGTCAATCGGGCACCACCCGACACGCGGTCCTTCCCCACAGCACGGATCACATAAGTTCCATTGGCCAAATCGCTCACGTCGAGCACAGTGTTATCGGCCCCGATGCGCTTGCTGACCACCAAACGACCACTGAGATCCAGCACATCGATATACGAGGCATCCTTCAACCCTTCGGGAAGCGTGATGCGCACCATATCATCAGCGGGGTTCGGTGACACACCAGGCGACTCTAAGGATCCAGCATCATCCAAGCCCAATGTGCCACATGGACCGTAGCTGCCTGTCATCACCTTGATGCCAGTATTATCAGGGTCGAGGAAGTTCTTCAGGTCATCCGATGCAGGACCACCGTTGCTCTCCCAGTGATAGCTCAACTTGCCATAGTAATCGGGTTGAAGTTGTCCGTTCGGTTGTACACTGTTGCAATAAGAGCCACCACCCGTCAGGGTCCCGACGATCAACCCACTGCTGTTGTAAATGGACGAACCGGATGAGCCACCCTCGGTCACTCCCCAACCGTTCGTTGTTCCGGACCAAGTAACACGCCAATGGGTCTGTGCCTGGATACCGTTCCACGCGGAACTGCTCTGGATCGTGTTGACCGTGCTGATCTTCTTCTCATCCCCATTGGGATGATGAATGCACCGTACCCCTGATCCGGGATTCGAATTGTTCGCGTCCCATCCGTACCAGTACGGGTTGTAGCTGGTCGGTATGGCGTCCTCGCCTTCCAACAGCAGGAAATCGGACCCGGTGTTCCCTCCCCCATCGTTGCTGTCACCGCGTTTCACACAGCCCGTTACAGAACTACCCGTGGATGCCGCGCCCGAATCACAACCGGACCGTTGATACTTGAAATAGAATTTCCAAGCGGTGAAGTCTGCGGTGCTTGCGTTCACTCCGCAGTGAAAAGCCGTGAGGTAATAGGCCTTGCAGTCCTGGGCTCGGTTGTTGATCAAGGAGCCTGAACACCATCCCAACAGTGTTCCTTCCTTCACACTGATCCTGACCGCACCATCTCGCTGTGCCGTCTGTCCGGTGCCCTCGGGAGCACAATTCACATCCACCTCACAATCCTGGGCCTTGGCTTCTCCTACAAAGCGATAAGCGTGTCCAACACCTGTGATCGTGAACTGACCCAAGCCAGCGGAAGCCAGCGGCTCGTAATACTCCACGATGCACGAACTGCCTTTGATCTGACTTGTCGTGAAGATGCCGCTCTCCTTGTTGTTGGCCGCAGTGTATCCGCCCATCACCTCCGAGCCATCCTCATTGCTCACGTGCAGGATGCCGCCGGATGGAAGGTTGAACCCTTCGAAGAAAAGCTCCGTGGCCAAAGCTCCGATCGATGTGACACGCACTCGCCAGAACCGATCGCCATTCGCCAATTCCGTCCAGGTGCCATGGGTCGAAGGCGAAATGGAAAGAGGAAGGATGCGTCCGTACATCGGCAGCGCCCCGGCATCGGCGCGTGCTTTATCCTCAACAGCGACCGCTTGCGCATCGAACGCTGGTGGTTGAACAGTGGACAGTTGCGCCGCCGACATTCCGATCCGCATGGAATACGGAAGTCCGCCCACATTGATCTGCGCTGACAAAGACAAGGACAAAGCACTGGCAAGCAGTGCGGGAAGGATCGCTCGTAGCATGGTTCGTGGCAACTAAGGGTGCTGCCAAGATAGGGTTGCAACAACACCGTTCGAACACGCTACCGACAAGTCGGAAAAGGTCGGGGCTGAAAACAGGAACGGGGCCGATAAGCCCCGTTCCCAATGAAGAGATCGTCTTCTATCGAAGCAGTGTCACAGTACCCACCTTATCGATGGACTCGCCGTTGCTGGCGTCGCCCTTGAAGACCCAGAAATAAGTGCCGTCAACGATGTCCTTGCTCGGGCTCCAGATCACTTTGCTGTTTCCTGTGGTATTCGCTTCCTTGATCAGGTTGCCCCAGCGGTTGTAGATCTTCATGGATGCATAATTGAAGCCCTGCAAGTCCAAGTACTCGAACACATCATTGTCCCCATCACCGTTGGGAGAGAAGACGTTCGGGATCTCCACGATGGGCTGGAAGAGCACCAACACGCTGTCAACATATGTTCCGTAACAGCCGTTCGCGTCCGTTCC
>JADZGG010000298.1 GCA_020854015.1 Flavobacteriales bacterium | reverse complement strand
CTCGCCGATCCACTTCTTATAGGCATTGCTGATGCTCTTCTGCTTGTCGGCATATTGGATGCGTGTACGGTCACTTGCGAGCATGGCCTGATCGATGATGGCCAGGCTGGCGCGACGCATTTGGATCTTCAGTGGATCGCCGGTATTCGTGACGTACTCCACCGCATAACTGGTCAGATAGCGTTGAGTGCTGCCCGGGAAACCGAACACCATGTCGAAGTCACCTTCCTTCACGCCATTCATGCTCACAGGTAGACTGTGTCGGGGTGTGAAGGGTGCGTTCGTGAGCGCGAAATCCGCAGGCTTGTTGTCGGTACCGGCATAGATCCGGAAGACGCTGAAATCGCCGGTATGACGAGGCCACATCCAATTGTCAGTATCACCGCCGAAGTTGCCGATGGATCCGGGGGGAGCCCCCACCAGCCTCACATCACGGAAGGTCTCAGAGACGATAAGGTAGTAGCTGTTGCCGTAGTTGAACGGACGCACAACGGCGGTGAAGTGCGAGCCTTCCACGGCCTCCTTGATGATACCGTCAGCGAGCTTGGCGAAGGCTTCGCGGCGTTGCACTTCGGTCAACCCGTTCGGGAGTCCGGCCAGTACGCGTTCGGTGACATCCTCCATGCGGATGATGAAGGTGGCCGTAAGTCCATTGTTGCGAAGCTCAGCCGCGTGATCAGCTGCCCAGAAACCATTCTTCAGGTAATCATGCTCCAGCGAACTATGCTCTTGGATGGCTCCGAAACCGCAGTGGTGATTGGTCAGGATCAGCCCGTTCTTGCTCACCACTTCGGCCGTACAACCACCACCGAAGAGCACGATCGCATCCTTGATGCTGGTGTGGTTCACAGCGTAGATATCATCGGCGGTGATGTGCATACCCATGGTCTGCATATCGCTCTCGATGCTACCCAACAAGGTCGGCAGCCACATGCCTTCGGTGGCAATGACTGCAATTGAAGGCGTTGCAAAAGCGACCAGAACGGCGATGCGGAGCGGACGGAGCATGGGGATGTTCGAAGGTCCGAAAGGTAGTATGCGGAGCCACCCGAGCGCTTCCGAGGCATCCACGAGCCACTACACTATGGCTACCCCCGGTCCTCTACTTCCAGGTCGAGCGGTCATCTTTAACCAATTACGCCGAAATGAGGGAATATGAAAGGGCCGGTCATGCAGTATTGTCAATGGGATCTTTTAGTTTAGAACTACTCAACGGATCGACCATGAACAATTGGACCCCGGCACGCCGATGGCTGTCGTCTCTGCTCCTGTGTTCCCTATTTCTGACCGCGTACGCACAACCGGGTTCCTTGGACCCCTCCTTCAACCCTGGTTCCGGGGCCAACGGAACGGTTGGGGTGATCGCGGTGCAACCCGATGGGCGGATCGTCCTAGGCGGTGCCTTCACCACTTTCGATGGAGTTCCCGTGGGTCATATCGTTCGGTTGCTTCCGGACGGTACGGTGGACACCACATTCCACACGGGCTCCGGTTTCAATGGCACTTTGCTGGACCTCGAAGTCCAATCGGATGGCAAGTTGCTCGCCTGTGGAACATTCACCCAATTCGATGGCACCCCGTTGACCGGGAGGTTGGTCCGCTTGAATGCCGATGGAACCCGAGACACGGGATTCGTACCTCCACAATTCGGACTTGTCTCCATCAATGGCATCGCGCTGAAAAGTGACGGGCGGATCGTGATCTGTGGGGGAATGGGTATCATTTCGCCGCTTCAGCTTAAGGTCTGCCAGCTGAACACCGATGGAAGTCCGGATGTATCCTTCACGACGGGGTCCGGGTTCACTGGATTCGTGCAAAAGGTGACCGTTCTGACCAACGATAGGATAGCGGTGGCCGGAACATTCACCTCGTATGATGGCACCTCGAGAGCTGGGCTTTGCGTCCTTATGCCGGATGGTCTCCTTGATGCGGGATTCGATCCAGGTAGCGGATGTGACCAGATCCCTGCGGTTCTGGAGCCTACAGCGAACGGTGGCTTCTACATCGGTGGAGGGTTCACAACTTACCAGGGCAATGTGGTGCCCAAGATGATCAGGATCTCGTCAACCGGTTCCATCGACCCAACGTTCAATATCGGTAGCGGACCTAACGCCATTGTGCTCGACATTCTTACACAACCTGACGGGCGGTTGCTGTGTGCAGGGGGATTCAACTCATGGGACGCTTCCGCTGCTGGAAAGATCTGCCGACTAGAACCGACCGGCGCGTTGGACGCGAGCTTTGACCCTGGTTCCGGGGCAGACAATGCCATTAACTGTATGGTGGATCAGTCGAACGGGAACGTATTGGCCGCTGGGTCCTTCTCCTCTTTTGATGGGCAACCTATGAGTTCGGTAGCGCGCTTATTCAATTGTACACAGCAGACATGGTATGTCGATGCGGATGGTGATGGTCTCGGCACGCCGTCGGTTCCCGTACTGGCCTGCCTTCAACCCATTGGCACCTCCGTCAATGCAAATGATTGTGATGACACCGACCAGAACATCGGGGCAGCGCAGACCTACTATGCTGATGCGGACGGAGATGGTGATGGTGACCCGAACGCTCCTTTGACGATCTGTGTACCACCGGCAGGTTACGTTCAGAGCAGTACGGATTGTGATGATGCGGATCCCGAGAACTATCCTTTTGCTCCTTGCAATGATGGCGACGCGATCACATATGGCGATGAAGTCGGTGAAGATTGCATCTGCCGGGGCCGCCACATCCAGATCCAGGTAAGTGCCTTCCTGGCCGGACCCTTCAACGGCACTGACATGAACACCAGCTTGCTCCAGGCCAACGTGATCCCCTTGTTGGAGCCATACACAGCTTTGGGATACACGTTCGTGACAGGAGGAGGCGAGACCACGACACCAACAGCACTAGACCCCATCGGCACATTCTTCGACGTCGTCGACTGGGTAGTATTGGAGATGCGTGATCCCATCGCCCCCTCCGTCGTGCTGGCCTCTCAGGCCTGCCTGCTGCACAGCAATGGTGTGATCACGGACCAAGCAGGGGTCGACGCACCGCAGTTCAGCCTACCGATCGGCCCGTATCACATCGCCGTGCGTCACCGGAACCACTTGGGAGTGATGACCGCGAACCCCTTGGAAGTCGATAGCATCACGGGCGTCACCGTTCCCTTTCAGATATCTGGCACGCCCACCTTCGGAACCAATGCAAGACAGATCATAGGCGGCATGGCCTGTTTGTGGCCAGGTGATGTTCATCAGGACGGAACGATCATGTATACAGGTGGAGGCAACGATAGGGACCCCATCCTGCAGCGGATCGGAGGCACGCTTCCAACGGCCACGGCCTTCGGATACCACCAGGAAGACGTGAACCTGGACGGAGCCGTGCGCTATACCGGTGGTGGCAACGATCGTGATCCGATCCTACAGGTGATCGGTGGATCGGTTCCAACGGCCGTGCGGCATCACGGACTGCCCTAGCGTTGTACCGATCGTTCTGAAGGTGGGGGCTCAACCGGTGGCTCGTTGCGGTCGCTGATCTCGGAAAGCAGGACCGCAAGCAAAACGAGGATCACAAGTGCAATGAAGGCTTTGGGATCGCGGTACAACGGTTTGCGGTGCATCAAAGTCTTGGCCTGCTGATAATTGTAAAGCAACCGCGCGCTGTCCTTGTAGCGACGCACTTCCTCCCCACTGGGGTCAGGACCTCGGCCTTCGGGTGATATGCGGTAGCGCTTGTTCATTCCCGTGGAGAAAGATGGTCACGCAGAAGGGCCAGCACGCGATGGGTCCGCATCTTGGCAGCGTCCTCAGTGATCCCGATCACCTGTCCAAGTTCCGCGAAGCTCATGCCGTCCATGTAGCGCAATTCGATCAAGCGGGCCTTCTCTTCATCCAAGCGACCCAGCGCGATGCCAAGCCTGCGCATGTCCTCGTCCATGCCGGGAAGGCCTATTTCCTCATTCAATCCCTTCACTTCGGCATAGCTAAGGTCGATCACCACTTCACGACGTTTCCGCCAATGCATCTTGAGTTCGTTCAGGGCTATCCTGTAAAGGAAAGCCTTGAAGGGAAATCCACGAGACTGGTAGCGCGGCAGTGCCAGCATGGCCTTCAGGAAGGTCTGTTGGGTGAGGTCCGCGGAAAGGTCCCGATCGCGTGCCCGTCGCTGGATGAAGCGGAAGATGGCATCGAAATGCCGCTCATATAAGGGTGCAAAGGCCTGCGGCGACCGTTTGGCCGCTTCGATCAGCGCTTCTTCCGAGGGTCCTTCCATGAACGGGTGCAAGATCGGTAATGCTAATGGGCCAAGGAGGTAACGGTCAGACCGCCGTATGGTGCTGGTGTAACCCTCCAGGCCTGGAACCGTTGAAACCGGCAGCTCCCAATGGGCCTGGACAGCCCATGAAGAGCCGTAAACCATCGACGGATGCCCACTACTCAACGGCGATCCAGTGTGATCAAGGCCTTATTGCCAGCGCTCCTGCTGCTTTTGACCGAAGCGGTACAGGCTTCCTACTCCTGGCAATTCGGGCTGGGGATCGGGTCAAACCATGAGGATCGGGTCACAGACGTGGCCTTCGACCCGAACGATCAGTACATCTATGCCGTAGGCTACTCCGAGAACAACAACGCCCTTAACACGGGCCTGGTCTACTCCGAAAGCGACCAGGGCTTTCTGATCAAATTCAGCGAGACCGGCTCGGCCATTTGGCAATTGCAGGTTGGTGCAGACGGCCGCGAAACAGTCGAAAGTGTAGCTGTTGGCTCCGACGGAACGATCTACTTGACAGGTACATTCACGGAGACCTGTGAGTTCTTCCACTCCAATGGAAATCAGGCGTCCACTGTTCTGAACTCATCAGGCGACGAGGATGTGTTCATTGCGGCATACAGCCCGAACGGTTTTCTCCTTTGGGCCATCAAAGTGGGGGGGGGCGGCTCACAGTCCGCGCCCAGGCTGAGTGTGGACGGGTCCGGCATCTCACTGGTCGGCCAATCGGTCGGAGCCTTCAACATGTCAGGGACAACGGCGACCACGGCGAACAGCAATTCCCTGATAGCCCTAAGCAGCGACCGCCACGTGTTCATTTGCCGATACACCCTCATGGGTGCGGTCCTGTGGGTAAAGGAAGGATACACTTCAGGAACCGGTGACGACAGCATCGGAACCGTTGCAGCAGATGGCACCAACATATACATAAGCCTTTTGGGGGCAGGTGCAACCCTGAACTGGATCAATGGCGGAGCGAATCTCGTCCCCATTGCTTCTCACAATGGCGGTGGAACCAAGGATGCGTTCCTCAGTGCATTCACCATTGGAGGGGCTTACCTCTGGTCAACATCCATCACGGATCCGACGACGGATGATCACAGTACCCTGGCGATCACCACTGGGTGCGAAGCGGTCTATATCAGTGGTGAGGTCGGACCAGGTTCACAGTTCGCTAACGGTGCCACACACCCCGCTACCGCGACAAGCGACGCATTCTTCGTCGCCAAGCTCGATCCGACCAATTCGGGAACCATTTCGTGGATCCATTTCGGTTCCACCGATGGAAATGATGAATTCGTAGGCTGCGACATCTCCTATGGCAGCGGTGATCTGCTCCAAGTCACCGGCCGCTTCAGGGGAACTGTAAGCTACCAGTCACGCACCATCTCAGCATCCAGTCAAAGTGATGGCTTCCTGTTGACAGCGAAGGCGACCACCGGGTTCCCTCTTGAACTGGAGGCCATAAACGGGTCAAATACTCAGGAATCGTGGTCCGTGGCTTCGGGCCCCTTGGGCGGAGTGGCGGTCGGCGGGGAGTTCTTGGGCAACGTCGTGGCCAATAGCACGATCATCAGTACCAATGGAGGGGTCGATGGTTATATCGCCCTGGCACAAATGGGGGTCAGAGCCATCGGACTTCAGAACCCAACTTACTGGACCCCTCCTTCCCAGGTCTGCATCGGTCAGGGGCCCTTTGACCTTGGCGCTCTGCTCGTCCCCCCACACATGGGCGCAGGGGTTTCGATCGTCTCCTCCAATGCTGTCGTGAATCCGGCGAACACGCTTGGTGCGATCAATGATCTGGCCGCCCGCTTCACCAACAGCACATCCTGGCTCGTGATCGACCTGAACGACACCCTGCCCGCCGGTGAGGCTCTTCAGATGCGTTTCAGGAAAAGTACAGCCACCACGAGCGGCTCCGTATATCTGCGCTTGTCGACCTCCATGAACGCCACAGGTCCATTCCAGGCCGTGGACTCGATGAGCTCATCGAACGCGTGGTACATGTGGAGTTCAAAGCTCCTGCCCGCGAACGCGCGTTATGTGAAGATCACCCAAAAGGTCGGAAGCGACAATGCCGAAGTGGACGGATTACGGTTCGCATTCGGCAGTTACCCATCAGGATATTGGTCGGGCACTGGTGTCACGGGATCGAGCTGGTCACCGACCGCGATCGGAGCCACGCCGTTGACCTACACGGTAGGCACTGGAACATGTGCCAGAAGCACGACGCATTCAGTGAACGTTGTCGGCGCTCCATCCCCTGGCACGATCTCAGCCAACGCTCTGATGATCTGCCCTGGCGGAAGCGTCACATTCACCACAACAGGAAGCACGTCCGGCACCTTGAATTGGGTCCAGAGCACGGATGGCTGGGCCACCTCAACAATATTCGCCACGAATGCGACCTCGGCTACACTGAGCATTGTCACTGCCGTCACGAAGGTCAAGTTGGTCGCAACTTCGGCCGATTGTAGTTCCGCTTCGAGCAATGAGCTCACAGTTATTCCCCAGGACACTGTAGAGCCCGTTCTCATCTGCCCCGCAGGCCCCCTGCTGGCTTACGTGAACATCAACTGCAAAACCGCTGTTCCGGACGTTCTCGCACTGGTGAGCGCCACGGATGCATGCGGACCGGTCTCGATCGTTCAATCGCCCGCTTCAGGAACCACGATCACAGCCAGCACAACCGTGACCATCACGGCGAAGGACCAGTCCAACAACTCGACCACATGCGCCGTGCTCATCTCTGTCACGGACACCATTGCCCCGCAGTTCACCCTGTGCCCAAACGACATCATCATCTCCACCACCGGGCCTACGGCGCTCGTTTCCTACCCCACACCTTCTGCCTTGGACAACTGCTCCAGCGTGACCATCAATCGCATATCCGGGCCGGCATCGGGAGCGTCTTTCCCGATGGGATCAACGAATGTGACTTGGAGGGCCTACGACGATTCAGGGAACACGGCATTGTGCGACTTCCTAGTGACAGTGGTCCCGAACACAGCGCCTGTGATCAACTGCCCCAACGACATTGTTGCGTACACGGCCCCAGGCACCTGCACAGCGGAGGTGGCTTATCCTGTTCCCGTCGGAACGGACGATTCCGGAGGTACCACGGCGAAGACGGACCACACAGGTCATGTGTCAGGATCGATGTATCCAATTGGTAGTTACGTTCAAGAATATACCATGTCGGCCAACGATGGCGGCTTCGCCACGTGTTCGTTCCACATTGAGGTGATCGATACTGTGCCGCCGGTCATCAGCTGCCCCGCCTCGATCTCGACCAATTCGGCATCGAATCAATGCTCCTCACTCGTTACATACGGTGATCCAAGTCTCTCCGACAATTGCATGGGCTGCGCCCCCACCAACATCCCACAGCACGCTCTTGTTGGAACCTTCCAGGGCCATACATACTACCGGTCGTGGACAGCCGACGAGTGGAACGTTGCGAACACTGCAGCCCTTTCGGTTCCCAACGGGCACTTGGTGACGATCGGAAGCCCCTCCGAACAGGCCTGGCTAGTGAACGCCCTTTATGCTCAGCTGGGCGGTAACCTACCCTTCTGGATGGGGTTGACCGATGCCACGACCGAAGGGACCTGGACATGGGTCACAGGAGAACCGCTGGATTGGAGCACTTGGAACACTGGAAACGGGCAGCCGGACAATGTGGGCAACGCTGATCACGCCTACTTGAATGACCCCGGCACGAGTTTCTGGGATGATGCACCAAGCACAACACTTCTCCCTTGGATCATCGAGGCCGAGTGCCTTCCTGCTCTGGAGATCACACGAACAAGCGGGCCAGCTTCAGGTTCGACCTTCCCTGTCGGTATTACGCCAGTGGTCTTCCAAGCGATCGACCATGGCGGCAACATCTCCTCATGCACGTTCAATGTTGCTGTGAATGATGTTACTCCCCCTGCTCTATCCTGCCCTTCGAACATTGAACTG
>JADZGG010000297.1 GCA_020854015.1 Flavobacteriales bacterium | reverse complement strand
TTGTCCATGATGGCGCTGCTGCAGATCACGCGCAGCACGGCATAGCCAACGAAGTCATCCGGGATGTTCACCGGGAAGGTGGCCGTAGCGAATGGGCTGTTCACCACCTGCTCACCGATCAGGTCACCACTGAAGCCGTCGCCATCCAGATCGAGCCACGCGGTAAGAAAGTCGTTCGCATAGGAGCCGCTGGTAACAGTGAGCGTACCGGTGTAGCCGGCACTGAGGTGCGCGCCGTACACGGGCGGCAGGTAGCCTTGGGGCTCTTCTCCCGGTGCCAGTGACCAGTTGAGGTCGGCCAGTTGCACGGCGCTTACGTAGTCGCCATCGCTGCCCTGGTAGGCGAAGACGGGGATGCACGGAGAGCCATCGTCGATCACGATCGTGTAGTCCTCGGTCTCACCGTAGAAGTAAATGCCGCATGCATCCGTGGGGTCTTCGTTGTGCACGCACATCACGCGCATCCGCGTGTATCCCGTTGGCGCATCGGTTGGTATGAACAAGGATGGGGTCACGCTCTCGAAAGGTGCTTCCGTGGTAGCGACCGTCAGCTTCTCATCCGGCTCGAAGGTGCCGTTCTGGTCCAGGTCGATCCACACCGAGAGGTACTCGTAGTGGCCAGGGGCTGGGTCATACGTTCCGGAAGTGATGATCGGGAAATACTCAGTGCCCGGTGCCAAGTGGATGACCAGGCCCTGAGCACCGTAGTCCGTATAGGTGTCACCTCCGGTCGCCTGGTTCACCACGTTCTCCAAGACGAAGTCTGTGATGTAGTCCCCGTCGATCGAGCCGTAGCCGTACATCGGAATGCACGGCGCGCCATCGTCGATCACCAGGGTGTAGTCCTCGGTTTCGCCCCAGTTGTAAGACCCGCATGCATCGTTCGGTGCTGCAAAGTCGAAGACGCACATCACCCGCAGACCCGTGTAACCAGCTAGCGCATCCGCAGGGATCTCCAAGTTGACCACGGCGACCTCGTTCGGGACAACGGTGGTGGTCAGAAGGATCCGCTCGTTCGCTTCGTAGTCGAGGTCATGGTCCAAGTCCACCCAGATCGCATAGTACACGGGCTCACCGTCGAGTGGGATCACTGGTCCTGCGGTGATGGTGACCGGATAGCTGCCACCAGGTGTCACGGAAGTGATGCTGTTGGGTCCGGTGTTCTGGTAGTTCGTGTAGCCCGGCACCGGTGTGGAGCCTGATCCCACATTGTTGATGGAGCCGAGGATGAAGCCATCGATGTAAATTCCGGAGGGCAATCCATACATCGGTTGGCAGTAGGCTTGCGCGAAGGAGGCCATCGGTTGCAAAAGGCATCCGAGCAGAAGAAGGCGGAGAGACATTTTCATGGCGATGGATATTGACACTGCAAACGAACGCCGCGCGGAGGCGGGCATCAATCGTTGCGTCCAATGAAGGAGGGCATCGTTGGCATCATTGGGTCCAATGACCCCCGCTGCTGCACTTATGGCTAAGTTTCCCGAAGAACCATGCGTGCGTTCCCCCTACTGAACGGGATGTTTGCCTTGATCACGGGCCTATCCACGGTGACGACCACCGCGCAGGAGGCTGTGCGCACCACGGCGCTTCCCGTGGAGTGGATCACGGTGGACGATGGCCTGCCGCAGGGCATGGTGCGCGCCATCCTCCAGGACCGCACGGGCTACCTGTGGTTCGCCACCAAGGACGGCCTGGCGCGCACCGATGGGTACGGCTACACGGTCTTCCGCCACGATGCGCGCGACAGCATGAGCCTCTGCGCCAACCACATCAGCGCCTTGTTCGAGGACCGCGCCGGCGATCTGTGGATCGGCACGGATGCGGGCGCGGTGGACCGCTATGAGCCGCGCACCGGCGCCTTCGTGCATGTGGGACGATCGGATGCGACCACGCCGGGCATCTCGCAGGCCGTGCGCCAATTCGCTGAAGATGGTCATGGCAACGTGCTGGTGTTCGCTACGGATGGCACTGTGACGCGTAGGACGAAGGATGGAACAGCGAACCGCGTAGCGGAACACATCATGGCCATGGCTGTTGCACCGAACGGCGCGTTGTGGACGCTCAGGCCGGATGCATTGGAGATCACATCGCGCGATGATGGGTCGGGCGCGCACGTGAAGCGCATCGCCTTGCCGGCATGGCCGGGTGTTCCAGCACTGATCAATGATACCCTGGGCAAGCGCATGATCATGGTGCGCGATCGGAGCGTGGTGTTCTTCGATCCCGTCACGCAGGCCACCACGGATCCCATCGCGATCCACGCCGTTGGCGGCGAACTGGCCACGTATTTCCTGGATGGGGATAAGCTCTGGCTCGGCTTCGTCGGTGACGCACTTGCCACGCGCCTTTCGCTGACGGATGGTGCCGAAGCGCGGATCGCTTTCACGGAGGTGAACGGTGGTCCATTGCCGGGCGAATCGCTCGTGAACGCTTTCGCGAAGGACCGCAGCGGCAACCTGTGGGTGGGCACCAGGGGCTATGGTGTGTTGTTGCATCGCTCGCTGGCCGGACGGTTCCACCGGCTCTTGCAAGGCTCCAGTCCCTGGCTGGTGAAGGCCGATCGCGAAGGCCGTTGGATCGTGGCCTCCTCGGACATGCTGTGGGTGAACGCGCCGGAGGGTGAGGTTCGCCCCATTGCGTTCAAGGAAGCGTTGCGCCCGACCGGTCGCGGTCCGAGCTGGTCCGCCATCCAACGCGATGAACAAGGTGCCTGGTGGGCGTGTGTGACGCTCACGAACAATACACTGATGCGTCACGGCCCGGTAGAAAGCGATGGCCTGCACGCGGTGCCCTTGGGAACACAAGAGGATCCCTTGATGCTGATCACCTGTGACAGGCCGGACCTCTGGATCCTCGCAAGCGCGTCACCCGGCAAGCCAGCCGACCGGGTCCTGCGCTTCGATCCGATCGCACAACGCATCACTGCGCGCTATGTGCTGCCCTTCCCGTTGCTGGAAACGGATTATCGTGCGGTATCGGCGCTGCACTTCGGCAGCGATGGTTCGCTGTGGCTGGGCACACGACAAGGGGTGCTCGAATGGCGTTCACAACAATGGACCGTCCACAAGCCCGTTCCCGGCGATCCCAGCTCGCTGCCCAGCGAACGCATCTTCTCCTTGTGCGCCGATCCGGACTCCGCTCAGGTGCTCTGGGTGGGAACAGAGGATGCCGGACTCGTTCGCATGGACATGCGCACAGGCCAATGCCGCACCTTCGACGTGCGCACCGGCATGCCGAACAACACGGTGTACGCGATCCTGACCGATGCACACCGCAACCTCTGGATCAGCACCAACGGGGGCCTCTGCCGCTTCGATCCGCGCACGCACGCCCTGCGCACCTATTCGCGCAACGACGGCATCGCGGGCACCGAGTTCAACCGCTACAGCGCAGCGATCGGGCACGACGGACGGTTCTACTTCGCGGGCACCAACGGCATCACCTGGTTCGATCCCAATACCATGTACGGCGATGCGGCGCCTTCCGCCACGGTGATCACCGGACTGGCTTTGGCCAATACGCCCGTGCGCTGGAACACATCCGGAGACACGGAGGACAAGGGCTTCGTCATCCCATCGCCGCCCGATCACCTCACCACGCTCGCCTTGCCCTACGCCGAGCGCTCCCTCACCCTCTCCTTCGCGTGCATGGACCATTCGGAGCCGCAGAAGAACCGCTTCCGCTACATCCTCGAAGGCTTTCACGCCGATTGGGTGGAGGCGGGCACCGTGCACCAGGCCACCTTCACCAACCTCGATCCGGGCACCTACACCTTCCGCGTGCAGGGCCGCAACAGCGCCGAGGTGTGGGACGAGCGCGGTGCCGCCTTGGTGCTCGTGATCGCACCGCCGTGGTGGGGTACCTGGTGGTTCCGCGGTGCAGTGCTCGTGCTTATTGGTGGTGGGCTCTACGCCTTCTACCGCTACCGGCTGGCGCAGGCCATGAAGGTGGTGGCCGTGCGCGAACGCATCGCGCGCGACCTGCACGACGAGATCGGGTCCACCCTCAGCAGCGTTTCGTTGTACAGCTCGGTGGCGCAGAAGAAGGTGGCGCAGAAGGCGCCCGAGGCCAACGAGCTGCTCGCGCGCATCAGCGAGAGCACCACGCAGGTGCTGGAGTCCATCAACGACATCGTGTGGGCCGTGAACGCCGACAACGACGACATGGAGCACCTGGTGAAGCGCATGATCGACCACGCCGTGCGCATGACCGAGACGCGCGGATGCGCGCTGCACTTCGATCACGATCCGGCCTTGCGAGCGCTGCCGTTGGACATGGCCGCGCGCAAGAACCTCTACCTCGTGTTCAAGGAAGCGGTGAACAACGC
>JADZGG010000296.1 GCA_020854015.1 Flavobacteriales bacterium | reverse complement strand
GGCCAATGGGAACGATGTACACAACGGGTATGCTTTTCTTCAGGAGCTCCACGTTCACGGTCGTATCCAGCGAAACGGTGAACTTGGCGCTCAGCACCAGCTCCGCGGTCATGTTGGAGCCTCGGGTGGTCAATTCCGTGGTCTTTACCCCGGTGAACGGATCGAACTCAAAATTCAAGTTGATGTCCGGATCCATCGCCAGCCTGCCCTTCTTCAGGATCAGGGCTTGCTCGTCCGCATCCGGAAGGATGATGCCTCCGACATGGAACAGGGCCACGTCGGTCACGTTGAGGTCGATCCCGGAGGTGTTGGGCATAAGGGATGCAACCGCGTTCTCATCGGCAAGGTCGCTCATGGGGATGTTGAAATTGAGCACACCTTCAGCGAACACATCGGCCAGGCAGCCCTGCACGGTCTGGACGGTCACAATGGAGCCATCTACGCTGGCGGAGATCACTTTACGCAAGTACCCTCCATCCATTGTGCCGCTGACGATGATGTCGTTCGCCACAATGTTGGGTGCAGCGCCATTGAACTGGAACGCATAAAGCCCGTTGGGCATATTGGAGAGCGCGCTGTCCAGCACCCAGCCGATGGTATCCACCACATGGATGTGGATGTTATCGTGAAGTTGGAGTTCCAAAGGCAGGAAGTCCTTTCTGACATTGTTCGGTGTTGACCCTCCGACCGTGACGAGGATCCGGTCGCGATCGTTACCGGACCCGGTGTATCCCGTTCTGCCGTTCAGGTTCACATCGGTCTGGGCATACCCGGTGGTGGTGTTATTGGGTGTGGTACCTCCGATCGCCTGTAAGATCGGGTCGCGGTCGTTATCGGAGCCGGTATACTTCACTTGACCATCGAAGGTCACGTCGCCGGACCACATGGTCTGTACGTCGCCCACCGTTTTGCGCGAATCGCGGCCCCATGTCAGCGGACCGGGCACCGTGATGTCCCAGCGAGGATCCGGGAAGGACACAGGCGCGGCGCTCATTACGCCCAAATGGTTCCGATGGCGAAGGGCCAAGAAATAGGCCCCTGAGGACGATCCGAATTGCACCGGGCTCGTACCGTCCAGCCCCACCAGATCGCCATCGCGTTGGATCAGGGCTGAAACGCTCTTCACCCGCTTTCCCGGATTCATCTTGTCGCGCAGTTCAAGAACCACCCAATCAACGATGGCATCCACACCGGTCGCAAGCAACACGGTAGGCGCGATGCTCTCACCACCGCCACCTCCTACATGCACATAGCCCAAAGCCGTATATGGTTCGTCCAAGGGGAAACCAGGGAGGGTGCGCAGCGAGTCGCTCATCAACCCCGTAGCTGGATCGAAGGGGCCGTCCAGGAAGGCGCGGATCGGCGCGCACCCTCCGTTCTTGGGCTGAAGCGACAGGTCGAAATCGCCTGTTGAACCGTAAAATCCATTCACCAAGACGAAATAGGTTTGCCCGGGATCGGCCTCAAAGTCGATGTGACTGCCCGCACAGCTATCCCCCATGAAGTTGCTGGCGATGCATACCAGATCCCCGCATGCCCCGCTGTAGAGGTTCAAGATCGTGGCGTAGCTCGCCGGACAGGTGCTGAGCATCATGCTGCCCCCGATCCCGGAGAAAGTGTACCACACGCCCGGGGCCATGGGTCCCACGTCGCAAGACGCTGCATCGAGGTCAAAATCAGCATCGATCGAAGTGCCTGCGGTCACTGATCCGCAGGTGATCGGGATCGCTGAGCTGCACATGTCATTCGGCACTTGCGCGAGAAGGGCCTGTGCGCACACGAGGAGTACCACAAGCAGGTGTATGCGTCCACGGATGGTCGAGCGTTTTCGGGCAAGGCCGGATCGGAGGCTTTCAGGATGGCTCATGGACTCTGGTTCGTATTGCGTGTTCGCGAATGAGTTGCTACGCATGGGTCGATGACGGACAGTTGGTTCCTTGCCAAAGGACTTGGCCACATCGTCGAGAGTAAAGGTGCCGGGCTTTGTCGATCGCGTCAACGTAACCTTCGTTCCAACCCTTGCTGAACAAGGGTTGCAACGCTTCGGGACTCCTGGCGCTCCGAGGTGTGCCCAGGTTGGGCGCCGAAGCTGGCGCTCAGCGCCCGAAGTACCGGTTCACCGCTTCCGTGCGGTTCTGCACGTGCAGCTTGGCGTACATGCGGTGGATGTGCTGCTTGATCGCGGATTCGCTGATGCCGAGGCGAAGGCTGATCTCCTTATAGAGCAGGCCTTCGGCCAGGAGTTGCAGGACCTCGTGTTCACGCTCGGTGAGTCCCGCTTCCGTCAAATTGCCCCCTGCCTTTGCCGGTCGTAAATGGGCCACTACGCGGCGCGCGATCGGCGCGCTCATCGGGCTGCCTCCTTGCAGCAATTCCCGTATGGCGTTCAGTATTTCTTGGGGCTTCGCGCTCTTCAGCAAGTACCCGTTCGCGCCGGCCTTCAGCGCATCGAACACACGCTGATCATCATCATGCATGGTGTACATGAGGAATTGCGTTGACGGCCAACGCGAAGCCAATCCACGAACGCAGTCGATGCCACTGGCTCCTGGCAGGTTGATGTCCATGATCACCACCTCGGGGCAGTGCTGTGTCCAGTTGGCCAGGGCATCCTCCGTGTTGGCCCAGCCTTGGTCCACGCGTAGGTCTTCGGTGGTCGCTATGATCGCACGGAGGGCCTCTCGGATGCGGGCGTCGTCCTCAACGATGCCGATGTTGGTCTGGCTGTATGCGCTCATGATGCGAAGGTGAAAAGGCTCTTTTGTAGTAAAATGGGGAACTTTAGTTACCAACGGCTGACTGGAAAGGGATCCTGATCCGCACATGCATACCCGCCGATCCGTTCAACTGCAGATCCCCACCGATGGCAGCGATGCGACGCTTCATTTTCCGCAGACCATTTCCCGGAAGCTGATCGGGGTCGGTCGTCGTTCCTTTTCCGTTGTCTCGGATGTCGATCAGCAAGGCATCTTCCCAGGTGATGCGGAGCTCAACGCGGCTGGCCCCGCTGTGTTCCACGGTATTGTTCAGTGCCTCTTTTAGAACGAGGAAGGGGTTCCGACGCTGCTCGGGACCCAAATAAAGCAGCGGCCAGTCGCAGGAACACTCGGCATGAAGCCGGAGACCACGCTGCGCACAGTGCAGATGGGCATGGTCCATGAGGTAGTCCACCAGCTGCTTCACTGTTGTGTTGGGGCTGTTCATGGCCCACACGATCTGGCGCAGGCTCATCACGAGCTCATCGGCCATGGCACTGCGCTTGGCGAGCAGCTGCCTCCGGTGTGGGTCCGCCTCTTCGGAAAGGTCCATCTCGCTCCACAACTTCAGCGCGCTCAGCCCAGCACCCAGCTCTTCATGCAGGTCCTCGCTCATCAGCTCGCGCATCCGCAGGTCGTGGATCATCCGCTCCTGCTCGCGTCGCTGGAGCGCTGTCGTTGCCTTGTTGCGTTCGCGCTCCCTCCGGTTCAACAGGAAGTAGATCGCGAATGATACTAAGGAGAGCACTGCCGCTCCCAAGGCGAGAAGGAACTTCCGTTGCGTCCGTTCGCTCTCCAGCACCAAGCGGAGCTCCTGTGTCGCCTCCTGTACCCGTTGTGCATCGGCGATGCTGTCCGTAAGCTGTGCCTGCTGAAGCTCGAAGCGCAACAGTTCCTCGCGCCCCTCCATCCGGTGCAGGCTGTCCTTCCAGTTCACCCACTGTTCGGCAATGAACAGAGCATCTGCTGCGCGGCCTTGCACCTTGTATAGGTTGAACAGCGCTTCGGCCGCGTGTACTACGCCGCCGTCGTCACCGGATTCCCGGGCGATGCCTACGAAACCATGCTGCTGGGCGATGTCCATGGCTTCGCGGTAGGCGCCTTCCGCCGATCCGGCATCACCGAGGATCATCTGCGCACGCCCGGCGATGACCAGGCACCCCGCCAGGGCCGCGTCGTCACCAATGGTGCGTGCCAGAATAATGGCTTCCGTCAGGGTGGTCAAGGCCTCGGAAGTTCGATGGGCCTTCAATTGCAAGCGACCGATCGGTTGCAGGATGCTGAGCAGGTCCCACGGTTGTTTGGTCGCACGCATGATGTGAACCGCACGGGCCATCACGGAAAGGGCTTCCATCGTATCGCCTTCAAAGGCCTCCAGCTGGCCCAGGCCCATGAGGGTGAGCGCATGCCGACCGAAGGTGCTGGTGTCAGTTCGCATCAAGGTGTTCCTGGCCTCGTCGAAGCGTCCCAGGCGCATCAAGGCTTCCGCTTGGTGGATGTGTATGTCGCTCGTATACATATGGGACTTTTCCGCAGTGGCCTGTATCAGGGCCAGCTCTTCATCGTAGTAGCGCAGTGCCTGGGCGGGCATGTCGAGCGCCAGGTAGCTCGCACCAAGAGCGCTCAATCCGTTCGCGATGTTCAGGGTGTCACGGTTCGCGCGGCCCGTGCGTACCGCTTCCCGAAAGTCTTGTTGGGCAGCCACCATGTTGCGTCGGAACTTGTGCAGGTAGCCACGCTGGTAGTACATGCAGGAACGGAAGCCGAGCGCGGTCCTGCGCACAATGCTGTCGGGGTCAGTGGCGAGCAATGCTGTGAGTGAATCCAGTTCGTGCAGGTAGGGAAGTGCCTTGTCAGAGAAGAGGTAGGACCAGCACAGATCCTTGAGCGGGGCCAAGCGTTCGCTCGGCCCCGAGCGCAAGGCCAGCTCGTTCAACAGCGAATCGCGCAGGTGGTTGTTCAGCTGTGCCTGCGCGCCGATGGATGCGCATACAAGAAGCACCCATGCCACCATTCTACCGTGTGCTTCTCGCCCGAACATGGTGCAACCTATCACGTGATCAGGCCAGCGTGTGCAGGGTGGAACGAACGTTATCCTGCCCCAAGGTCAACGGAATCGTGAATCGGACGACGGTGCCCTGGGACCACTCCATGTCCAGCTGACCGCCGATGGCATCGATCCGCTTCCGCATGTTGCGCAGTCCGTTGCCTGAGCGGTTCGGCCCGGATGGTTGGATCCCGCGGCCGTTGTCGGCGATCTCCACCAACAATCCATCCTTCAGGGTCATGCGCAGTTCCACATCCGTGGCATGTGCATGTTTCACCACATTGTGCAAGGCCTCCTTCACCACCAGGAAGCAATTGCGGCGTTGCTCCATGACGAGCTGCCTGTCGGGCCAGTTCGCATCCACGTGCAGGTGAATGGTCAGTCCCTGCTGCGCTGCATAAGTACGTGCGTAGTGCACGGTGTAGAGCACGGTCTCCTGAAGCGAGCTCCGCCCGGTGTCGAGGGCCCAGATGATCTGCCTCAAACTGCCGATGAGCTCGCTGGCCTGCGCGGTGATGTGCTTCAAGCGCTCTCTGCCCAGCGCGTCCGGCTCCACTTCGTACGCCAGTTCGCTGCGGAGCTTCAACGCCTCGAGGCCCGCTCCGAGCGCTTCGTGCATTTCATCGCTCAGCCGCTGTCGTACCCGCAGCTCGTCCAATTCGGAACGTCGTTGGGAGCGTTCCAATTCCAAGACCGCCAAGCGGCGGAGGTTGCGGCGGCGACCGGCGTATAGCAGCAATACGCTCAAGAGCAATATGGCGGTGATGGCGGCTGCGGTGATCGTGACCTGGCGTCGTTCGCGGTCCAGCAGCAACTGGGCTTGTACTTGTTCACGTTCAGCGCGTTCGTTCTTGAGCCGCTGGTCGTTGTCCAACATGATCCTCAAGGTGGACATGGCGGCGCGGTCATCCTGGTTCTGGATGGTGCTATCCTCCCGTTGCCACGCCCTCCACGCGCTCATGGCCTCCTCGTACCGTCCCAGCCGTTCCCACAACACACTGGCGTGTTTGAAAAAGTTGCGCCGACTGACCGGGGTGATGGTGCTGTCCGATCGCAGGAAGACGACCGCTTCATCCAGCGTGCGCGCACCTTCCGATGCACTGCTTCTCAGCATGCGGAGTTCCGCCAGGACCGGGAACACGTCCACGTGAACGTCGTTGGAACCATCGCGCTGCGCCTGTGCGCGCGCCGAGTCCAGCAAGGCCGCTGCGTCGGGGAGTGCGTTGCGTTCCAAGGCCACCTTTGCCAGGCCGAGGTTCGCAAGTGCCAGGGCCCGCATGTTGCCGGCAGCCTGCGCTGCACGCTGCGATCGTTCGAAGTGAGCCTGTGCACTATCCGTTCGACCAAGGTTGAGCAGGCATTGTGCAATGTTCCCGTCAACATGGTAGTCCTTCACGACCGGATAGCGAGAACGGGTATCGCGTGGCAGCCATTGACCCGCGAGCTTGAACCACGGCAGTGTGACCGCGTCATTGCCCAGGTTCTCGTACAACAGGCCGAACATGTTGTAAGTGGTCGCGATGAGCAGGCTGTCCTGAAGCTGTTGCGCTAGCGTGAGCGATCGATTGACATCAGCGATGCCGACGTCATACAACCCTTGGTAGTACATCTGGTTGGCACGCGACAGAAAGAGATGGCACCCCAGTTTGGGCTCGTTGGCCTGATCGAACCTCTCGATCGCCGCATTGATCGCCTGGAGCCGCACTGAGCTTGGTGCGTGCATCGCCACTGGTGTGAAGAGGCTGTCCAAGATCGGGTGGTGATACAACGGCACATCCTGGGCGGGTGCAACGGATCCGGTGAACACCCCTAGCAGCATGAGCGTCACCGTCAACGCGGTCACCGATGCTGGCGACTTCGAAGGTTCCGGGCGGTGCGGAAGGAAGATCTCCACACGGAGCGGGCCTTCCGTATGCATGCGCAACGAGCCGCCCAAGCGGGAGATGCGCAGGTGGTGTGCGGACAAGGTGCTCGCGCATGCCGCACGCGTGGCAGCGGACGGTTCTGCAGGTTGATCGAAGGCGAGCACCAAGCCATCGCGCCAGGACAACGACAGGTCGGGCACGATCCCCTGTTCCATCGCCACGTTCAAGAGATCCTTGATCACGATCCATGGCAGGTGCCTCAACTCCGCATCCGGCACGACGAGCGGCCATGCGGCTGGCGCGTTGATGCGGATGCTGCGCCCCTGTTCGGCGCAGTAGGCACGGGTCCGATCGGCGATGTAGGTCGCTGTTTCGGCGATGGTCGCATCGGTATGGTTCAACGACCAGAGGATGTGACGCATGCCCGCGATCAGTTCACCCGCGATATGCGAGAGGGTATGGCTGCGACCACGCGACGCTGGAGCGCTCAGCTCCTCCGCCAGCTCACTATGCAACTTCAACGCCGAAAGACCAGCCCCAAGGTCATCGTGCAGATCGGCCGCCACTTGCTGACGGATGCGCAGGTCAGCGATCTGGCGGTCCTGTTCAGAGCGCTGCAGAGCCAGGCGTTGCAACCGATCCTTCTGGCGCGCACGACCGATGTAGATGATCACCAGCGCAGCCAGGAGCAGCAAGGCCAGGGCGCTGCCCACTTGGATGGTGCGGCGGATGTGCAGTTCGGCCTCGAGCTCGGCGGCCGCACGTTCAGCGCGTGAACGTTCCTGCACCAGCTCGGCATCGGTGGCGTGCAAGGCGGCCAGGGTGCGTTGCGCCGTGCGCGCTGAACTGGCCCGCAAGGCACTGTCCAAGGTCCGCCACGTACGAGCGATCGTGAGGGCTTCACGGAAGAGCCCGACCTCGGCCAGCAGTTCCACTTCGCGATCGTGAAAGGCCAACACGCTCCGAGGTGCCACTTCCGTATGTGCGTGGATCAAGGTGTGCCCACTGTCGAAGGCCTGACGGGCCTGGTCGGTGCGCGCCATGCGCACCAAGGCTTCGGCCTTGTCCGCAAGCCCGTCCAGCAGAACGTCATGGATCGCGTTCGTGTCCGCGAGAGCGATGGCCCGATCGAAGAGCACGAGGGCACCGTCGGCATCCTGCGCACGCATATGCAGTCGACCCAGTTCCAGCAAGGCCAGAGCAGCACCACGTGGAACCTGTGCCTGCTCGGCCAGGCGCAGCGAACGTTCCTGGCAGACACGCGCACTGTCCAGCACACCGATGTTCGCCCAACATCGCCCCAGGTTGCCGTGGATGCGGTGGGGTTGGGTGATCGGATAGGCTGATACCGGAGCAACGGGATACCAGCGGAGCGCGGCCCGCAGCAAGGCGATGGCCTGTTCATCATCGCGCTGCTCCTCCAGCAGCACGGCCACCTGGTTCATGGAGCTGGCGATGAGCAGACTGTCCTTGAGCTCTTCCGCAATGCGCCGTGCCTTGGCGGCATCGATCATGCTCGCGTCGAAGAGCCCTTGGTAATAGAGCTGCTCGCAGCGGTAACGGTGCAGGTAGTAGGCCAGTCCGGGTTCCAGGTCGGGACCTGCGAGGCGCAAGGCCTGGTCGATCAACGCCAGGTTGTGCTCCGTGGCGTTCCCCTTCAGCTGCACCACCAGGGTGTCCAGCATCGGGTTCCGATAGGGCTGGCCGGCCGCCGCACTGCAAGCCAGGAGCACGAGGAGGGTCAGGACCAGCTGGCGCACCGGAGCAATCTAGCGGATCAGCCGTTCCCGGGCGGCCCGCCGACGCCATCTATCTTCGACCCGCACCAGGTCAGGGAACACGTCCGGGCCAGGGTGCAACCTGCAGGGTCAATGGCTTCGCCGAGAACGACGGCCCACCCAATGATCAACTCCCCGATGAACGATCAACAAGCACTCTTCGTACGGATGACGCTGGACGCGTGGACCGAACGCGTGAACGCCACGGGCGCCCTCCTGGACAAGCTTTCCGACGATGAGCTGGTGCAGGCGGTGGCTCCGGGGCGCAACCGCGGCATCTACCTCATGGGCCACCTGATCGTGGTGCACGACATGATGCTTCCGTTGCTTCGCTTCCAGGAAGCGATGCATCCGGAATTGAAACTTGCTTTCCTCGAAGAAGCCGACAACGCGGCCTCAACGATGCCTTCCGTACAGCAGCTGCGCAAGCAATGGAAGAGCGTGCATGGGACCTTGCAGGGGCACATGCAGCAACTGCCTGTGAGCGAGTGGTTCACGCGCCATGCAAGCATCTCTGCGGAGGACTTCGCCAAGGAGCCGCACCGCAACCGCTTGAACCTGGTGCTGAACCGAACCGGCCACCTCAGCTACCACCGCGGGCAACTGGCCTTACTGCCCAACCGGTAGCCGCTCCCCAGGACCAGGGCATGGAACACGCACCCTCTCTCAAGTTCGTTACCTACCGACCGGCGCGCATGTCACCTGTGGAAAGTGCGAGCAGGGCAGACGCCTTCTTCGCGTTGATGGACGGCCGCCGCAGTGTGCGCCACT
>JADZGG010000295.1 GCA_020854015.1 Flavobacteriales bacterium | reverse complement strand
CACTTGACGGACGTGAACGGTGCGAACCGTGCAGGGATCCGTTGGTACGACCTGCGCGACGCCAACGACGGCAACTGGAGCATCTATCAGCAAGGCACCTACTCGCCCGATGCCGCCAGTCGCTTCATCGCCAGCATCGCCATGGACATGAACGGCAACATCGGACTGGCCTACAGTTACACCGACGCCGCGAACAACCTCTACCCCGGCCTGCGCTACACCGGCCGGTACGCGAACGACCCACTGGGTCAGATGACCGTGCCCGAGGAAGTGGCACAGACGGGTGGTGCGGCACAGACCGGCATCAACCGCTACGGCGACTACGCGCACATGAGCCTGGACCCGAACGGCACCACCTTCTGGTTCACGGGGGAATACCTGAGCACGAACGGATCCCCGCGAACGCGGATCTTCTCCTTCGACCTGCAGTCCGCGCTCGGCGTGTCGAACTTGGATCAACGTGGGCCCTCGCTATCGGCCTTGTTGAACGGACCGGAACTGCAGCTCACGCTTTCGGGGGCTCCGGTGGACGGACCGCTCACGGTGGACCTGATCGGGCTTGACGGCCGCGTGCTGCGCACCCAGCAAGCCACTTCGACCGGTGGTACCTGCACCACCAAATTGGACCTTACCGGTCTTGCAGCGGCGGTGTACTTCGCCCGCATCGGCGACGCCAGCTTCCAACGCGTTCAACGCATTGCATTGCCATGAACCGTGCTTTCATGCTGAAGGCCGCTGCGGCCATTACTCTTGTAGCGCTCGCCGTTGCTTGTGGCTCGAAGAAGACCGCCGTGGTCGAAGCACCGGCGGAGGTCTCCTCGGATGTTGTCATGATCCACTCCGGCACCATCATGCTCGGCGCGGCTTCGGAAGGTTGTCCGTTGCTGCTGCGGCTCGATCCGGAGAAGGAAGGTCAATGGCTCCTGCCGATCGCACTGGATGAACAATATAAGAAGGAAGGCCTCCGCTTAAAGTTCAGCTACCGCCCTTCACGCGCCAGCAGTGGCAGCTGCACCAAGGGTACGCCCGCCATCCTGGAGAACATCCACGTGATGGATCGGAAGTAAGGCTCAGTAAGCCTTCAGCTTCACCAGCGCTTCCTTGAAGCGGACCTTGGGCAGGAACACCTGCTCCAGTTCCACGGCGAAGGGTACGGCCGTATCCACCGAACCGATGCGCATCACAGGTGCGTCGAGGTCCTCGAAGCACTGCTCGTTGATGGTGGCCGCGATCTCGCCACCGATGCCGCCGGTCAACGTATCCTCGTGCAGCACGATGGCCTTGCCGGTTCGACGAACGCTCTCCAACACCTTTTCCCGGTCCCAGGGCAACAGCGTGCGCAGGTCGATGAGGTCGGCACTGATCTCGGGGTGTTCGGCCAGCGTCTCCAAGGCCCAATGCACACCCATGCCGTAGGTGACGATCGTGAGGTCCGAGCCTTCGCGCAGCAACGCAGCTTCGCCGATGGGCAAGGTGAAGAAACCCTCCTGCACTGGACCCGAGAGGCTCCGGTACAGCATCTTGTGCTCGAAGTACATCACCGGATCGGGATCTTCGAGCGCTGCACAGAGGAGGCCCTTGGCATCGTTGGGGAACGCCGGGTACACGATCTTGAGACCGGGGATCTTGAAGAACCAGGCCTCGTTGCTCTGACTGTGGAAGGGACCGGCACCCGCACCCGCTCCAGTGGGCATGCGCACCACCACGTCCGCGTTCTGGCCCCAGCGCCAATGCGCCTTCGCCAGGTTGTTGCAGATCTGCGTCATGCCTTCGCTCACGAAGTCGGCGAACTGCATCTCCACCATGCTCTTCATGCCCGCGATGCTCAGCCCCAGGCCCGTGCCCAGGATCGCGCTTTCGCACAGTGGCGTGTTGCGTACTCGGTCCTTGCCGAACTCCGCCATCATGCCGTCGGTCACCTTGAATGCCCCTCCATACTCGGCGATGTCCTGGCCCATGAGCACCAGGTTGGAATGGCGCCGCATGCTCTCGCGCAGGCCATCGCTGACCGCCTCGATGAAGCGCACCTCCTTGGTGGCCGGGGTGGTTGGCGCAATAACGATGGGGGTGTTGTTGCTGTACACATCGCGCAGCTCCGCTTCCATGTCGGGCACCACGGGCGGCTCACTGAAGGCCACTTCCACCGCTTCGGCGATCTCGCCCTTGATGCGTTTGCGGGCGGCGTTCATCTCCGCATCACCCAGCACACCGGTGCTCAGCAACCACTGCTCGTAATTGGTCACGGGGTCCTTCTTCTCCCATGCGGTGAACAGCTCTTGCGGGACATACTTGGTGCCGCTGGCCTCCTCGTGACCGCGCATGCGGAAGGTCATGCATTCCACCAAGACCGGGCGCGGGCGACGGCGGATGCTTTCGGCCACTTCGCGCAGCGTGTGCACCACCTCCAGGATGTTGTTGCCTGCCACCACCCGGCTCTCCATGCCATAACCGAGGGCCTTGTCGCTGATGTAGCGGCACTTGAACTGCTCGTTGCTCGGCGTGCTAAGGCCGTAGCCATTGTTCTCCACCACGATGATCACGGGCAGGTCCCAAACGGCTGCGGTGTTCACGCTCTCGTGGAAGTCCCCTTCGCTCGTGGCGCCATCACCGGTGAAGACCAAGGTGCACTTCTGTTCCTTCTTCAGCTTGTGGGCCAGTGCAATGCCATCGGCCACGCCCAGCTGAGGGCCGAGGTGGCTGATCATGCCGCAGATGTGATGTTCGCGGGTGCCGAAGTGGAAGCTACGTTCACGGCCTTTGCTGAAGCCGTTCATGCGCCCTTGGAACTGGCTGAACAGGCGGGCCATCGGCACCTGGCGTGAGGTGAAGGTGCCCAGGTTGCGGTGCATGGGCAGGATCCACTCGTCCGGTTGCATGGCCAGCGCGGCGCCAACCGCCACCGCCTCCTGTCCGATGCCGCTGAACCACTTGCTGATGCGCCCT
>JADZGG010000294.1 GCA_020854015.1 Flavobacteriales bacterium | reverse complement strand
CCTTACTTTTCGGCATGAAGCCACGCGCGTGGTGGTTCGTCGTGGGAGCGCTCCCCTTAATGAGCGGGGTTTGCCAACCCACCCTGTTCGCCGGGGATCCTCGGCTGGAAGAACTCGTTCTTCCCGAAGGATTCCACATCAGCATCTACGCCACCGGTGTGAAGAGCGCCAGGGAAATGTGCTGGGGCTCCAAAGGCACCCTCTTCGTCGGTTCGCGGGATGAAGGCTGTGTTTATGCGTTGCTGGATACCGACCAGGACCATGTTGCGGACCAAGTGATCACCGTGGTCAAGGACTTGAAGATGCCCGTGGGCGTGGCCTTCAAGGATGGAGACCTTTACATCAGCGCAGTGAGCAGCATCCTCAGGCTTCGGGGCATTGAGGACCATTTGAATGACCCACCGGCACCCGAAGTGGTGACGAGCGCCTACCCCAGCGAAACGCATCACGGCTGGAAGTTCATCGCTTTCGGCCCCGACGGCAAGCTCTACGTGCCGGTCGGCGCCCCTTGCAACATCTGCGCATCCAGCGACAGCATCTATGCGAGCATCACCCGCATCAATGTGAACGGTGGTGAGCCTGAGATCATCGCCAAGGGGGTTCGCAATACCGTAGGTTTCGATTGGGACCCGCGCGACAGCAGCCTTTGGTTCACCGAGAACGGCCGAGATATGATGGGCGACGACCTCCCGGACTGCGAGTTGAACAAGCTGACGCGCATAGGAGAGCATTTCGGCTACCCCTATTGCCATGCCGGTGATGTCGCGGATCCCGAGTTCGGTGTGGAACACACATGCAGCGATTTCACCCCACCTGCAGCGAAACTCGGACCGCATGTGGCTCCGTTGGGCATGCGGTTCTATCGAGGGAACATGTTCCCGGAGAGCTACCGTGGAGCCATCATCATAGCCGAGCATGGGAGCTGGAACCGCAGCAAGCCCATCGGATACCGCTTGGTGGTGGCTCATCCTCAACCGGACGGCAGTGCCACACAAGAGGTTTTCGCTGAGGGCTGGCTGAAAGGCAGTTCGGCTTGGGGACGACCTGTGGATGTACTGGAAATGCCCGATGGCTCCTTGCTCGTTAGCGATGATGCGGCCGACCTGGTCTATCGCATAAGCTACAAGGCGAAGCCCTGAGCTTGAGCGACACGGCAAGCGATCTGCTTTTTTTCATAATGACCTGTGACCCGGGCATATCCCTTCAGTCTGAACGATGGACTTTGGGGATAGCGGCGGAAGGGAGAGATCCGAGCGCACCTCTTGGGCGGGGCGTCGAAAGGCGCCCTTTGCCGTTTCCTGTGCCCTCGTGAACAAGCCTTGTTGAAACTCGCTGTCACCGACTCCGACGTATTGCTTTGTGCACGTCAGACCTTTGCCGCATGAAGAAGTTCCTCGTTCTGATGTCCCTGTTCGCTCTGCCACTGCTGTCTCGTGGGCAGGGATCCGGCTTCGGTCTCGGGCTCATGGTCGGTGAGCCTACCGGCATTTCCTGGAAGTACTGGATCGCCGGTGAACGCGCCTTGGATGGCGGTTTAGCCTGGGGGCTTTCACACGGAGGATATCTCCATCTACATGCCGACTACCTGTTCCATAAGATGGATCTGATCCAGGTGAGCGAGGGCAAGCTCCCCGTATACTTCGGCCCCGGTATTCGGATCCGCTCGTGGGGAGATGATGGCTACTGGCGCCGAGGCAAGTATTACGAGGATGGGAACAACCGTGTTGACCTGGGAGTTCGGTTCCCCGTGGGCATAGCCTACCTCTTCGACGGTGCTCCGGTGGACGTTTTTCTGGAGGTGGTGCCGACCCTCAACCTGATCCCCGATACGGATGTCGACCTCGATGCCGCGATCGGCGCCCGTTACTGGTTCTGACGGCGGAACGGCGATCGATCCAACCAGTTGCGTGAAGCGAAGGGGCTAAAGTAAAGCCAACGGTAGACCAAATAGGCAGTTAGTGTGCCGATGCTGGCCCCGGCCACCACATCCTCCGTAAAGTGCTGTGAAAGGTAGACGCGCGAAAGTCCGAGACCTGCGGCGAGAAACGCAAGCAGCACGGCCGGGACACGCTGGGCGATAAGCACCGCATAGGCCAGACACATGCTGTAAGCGGCAGTAGTGTGCCCGGAAGGGAAGCTGTTGTGGTGATGCATCTCCACCCCTGTCACCAAATGAACACCTGGCATTTGGTCCAGGAACAGGGATGGGCGGTCCATATCCGGGAAAACACCGTGCTTCAATAGCTGGGCAACGATCGCGCTCAACGCCACCGAAGCGCCCACCATCAGGAAGGCACGCCAGTTCGTCCACAGCAACAGCAACGCGAGGATCGTCGGCACCCAACCATCGCCCAGGTGCGTCCCATATTTGAAGAGAAGATCGAGTGGGGCGGTGTGATGCCAGTTGACTGCCGAATGCAGTTCGAACCGATCGGTCAGCAATACGGCGATGAACGCGGGAACGATCACAACGGCATAGCCGATCAAAAAGGTCCGCACCGCCTGTTCACGCATGGCTCAAAGCTATCTTTCAGCAAGTTCCATAGGACAGTACTTCAGCAATGCACAAGTGTCATCTCCTTGCTCCACTCCTCTACTTGTTCAGCCTTGCGTTGCAAGCACAAGCCCCCTTCGCTGTACTTTCAGGTGGTCCCTATGCTGAAGACGGCGTCGGTGTGATCCGTACGGGCTCCTCATTCCAGGTGGCCACGCGCACCTTTGATCCGGCCTTCGGTCATCGTGCTGAGATCCGGACGGTTTCGAATAGTGGAGCATTGTTATCGGTCACGCCGCTGAGCCTGCCCGGTCAGGTGTTCATTCAGGCCATGGAACCCACGCTCTCCGGCGGCGCATTCATTGTGGGAGCCCTGATCCCTGCGGATAGCGTGGAGCAGGATGCCCTGATCCTGAAGGTCGACGGGAACAATGCCCTGCTCTGGTCGCTGGCGCCGAACCTTCCTGCGGGACAGGTGCTCATGGACGCCACTGTGCTGGCCGACGGTAGTGTAGTGGCCACAGGGACCACCACCGGGCCCGACAAGCATGATGCCTTGGTCATGCGCGTTTCCAGCAACGGCCAACTGATGTGGACAACTGCGCTCCCTGGCGCGTTGGATGAGGAAGGTCATGGGATCGCTTCGGATGCCACGGGTGTCATGATTACCGGACGTCAGATGAACTTCGGTGGAACATCGGACTGCCTATTCGCACGCTTCGACCTGAACGGCAGCTTGCAATGGGCCAGTTCCTGGGGCGGCAGCCGGGACGATGTGGGCCGGGCCATTGCACGCACCGCCAGTGGAGACTTCGTCATGGCCGGTCGTTCCAACAGTTTCGGTCCATACGACCATACTTCCGGAACCTACTACGACCAGCGCTACCTGATCGCATTGACCGCCAATGGCGATACGCTGTGGACGCGAAGCGTGGGGGATACGATCCGTGACCAAGGGTTCAACACCATTGCTATTGCATCCAACGGGGAACTTTACCTCGCTGGTGAGCACCCGACGGACGGCAATGTGGATGCGCTGGTGACGAAGACGACATCCAACGGCACCCCGATCTGGGAGCACGTGTACGATCTGGATGACTGGGACGAACCGCTCGATATCCGAACCCTCACCGACGGGGCCGTGGTATGCGGTTGGAGCTTCAGCCCACTGAGCCGCCAGGTGATGGTGTTGCGCACTGACACCCAAGGGAACTGAGCCGTCAACCGGAGATCGTTGAAGATCACCTCCGCGAATACCATGATCGGGGTATAGTGCTCCGGAATGAAGGAAGGCAGCTTTGTGGAACCAAGCATCATTCCCATGTCCACCACCGGCAAACGTTACATGGACCGCACGCACGACAGGTCCACCCGAAAGGTCCTTGATGCCCGCACCAAGGCTGTTCTGACCGAAGTGCTCACCGAGCCGCGTGGCCGCACCCTGGAGGCTTACCTCCGATCGCGCGCTGCCAAGAACTCTTGATCCGGGTCCGATCAGGGCATCTGCTCGGTCCGTGTGTTCGTGGGCACAGAGCCGCCGATGTTCAACAGGATCAGGTCACGGTCGTTGGCCGGGCCCGTGTACTTCGTCACCCCGTCCAGGTTCAGATCCGGAAGCGCATAGCCGTTGTACGTGTTCGTTGGCACGACACCGCCGATCTGCAACAACAGTGCGTCCCGGTCGTTGCCCGTACCGGTGTATTTCAATTGGCTGTCGCGCACCGCGTTCCCGCTCCAGAGGGCCCAACGCCCATTGGCCACTTGGACACGCGCGTTGGTGCCATAGGTCGCAGTTCCTGTGAGCGTCAGGTCGACGGCCTTTTCTTCCTTGCCCAAGGTTTGCGCCGCGGCGGTCATTACGCCCAAGTGGTTCCGGTGCCGCACGGACACGAAGTAGTTGTCCGCAGTGATGTTGAACAACAGACGCTGATGACCGTTGGTACCCACGATATCACCATCACGTTGCAACAAGGCGCTTCGCGTGGCGAGTACCTGTGAAGCGTTGTTCTTATTGCGAAGCTCCACCAATACCCAGTCGACCACCGCGTTCGGGCCTGTCACAGCAAGCATCGATCCGCTCATCGTCTCACCTCCACCACCGACGTGCGTGAAGCCGAGGCCGGTGAAGGGCTCTGTTGTAGGGATCAAGGACAAAGAGCGGAGGTCGTCACGCATCAGGTTGTTCTGAGCGTTGAAAGGACCCTGCAGGTTCGCACGCAGCGTGACACTCGGCAAGCAATCCTGCCAACGCACCAGAGCGCTGCCTGGAATGATCGTCCTCGTGCTGTTCGTCGGGGTCTGCCAGTACAAGGCGAGGTGATCACCACCGCTTCCTTCCTTGTGCAGCATTTCCACGTAGTAGTACTTACCCGCCTGCAGGGCGATACTTGCACTGGTCTGGCTGGGGGACTTGGTGAACTCACCAATGTTCGCCCAACCCGGCACGGAACAGACCTCCTGCTTGAACCGTGGGTCCGCGTTCAAGCTGAGGTAGACCAGCGAAGCATCGTCGGACACCGCAGTGAACACGTAGTTGCCGGTGGTGGGCGCAACGATGTAACCGCGCATTCGAGTTCCATAGTCGTTGCCGAAATTCGTCGGTGCTTGGAAACTGGTAGGGTTCGTGGAGCCGGTCGGCGAGTTGGGGAAATTGGGGCTCAATAGCAGGTCAGCAACGGTGCCGCCTGAAACAGTGTTCCAATACTGCCGAAGCACGCTACCCGCAGCGCCCACACATTGCGGCGGATCCAGCGTGACCACGGAGATCACGCGTGTGGCCGTTCCGGTCAGCCCGTCATTGTCCGTCACGGTCAGCGTTACGTAGTGATCTCCCGCATCAGTGAACACCTTGGACGGTGATGGACTGCTACTGCTGGTCCCATCACCGAAGTCCCATGCGTAACCGGTCACCGTTCCGGGATCCGAGCTCATGGTCCCATTGAAGTTCACGGTCAATGGTCCTAGTCCTGCGATCACGCTACAATTGATCACCGCTGTGGGTGCGATGGCGTAGCAGCGCGGATAAAGCCAATGGGTCACCGAACTGCTCAGGCCGCCAGCATCGGTGACCTTCAACCGGACCTCGTAGCTGAAATCCTCGTCCCCGCAGCCCACGCCGCTGATCACTGTGGTGGTGACCGGCGTGGGGTTCACTGTCTCCGGATGGATGTGCGAATTGTGATGGAAGACCGTCTGCCATGCATAGCTGAGTTGTCCACCGCTGTGCTCAAGATCGCTCACGCTGGCCTCAAGTGCATAGGTGGTGTCAACACCCAAGGGATAGTGGTGCCCGTTGGGAAAACTGATGATGTTCAGCGAAGGGGGTGTGTTGTTCACGCTGACGATCGCAGTGGTGACATTGGAAAGCCCCTGCGGATCGGTGACGGTGAGCGTGACCGTGTAGGTGGTCGGTGTGTTCGCCGGTGCCGTGAAGGTCATCGACGGATCCGCTAGAACGCTGGTCTGTCCGTTGCCGAAGTTCCATGCGTAGGTGAGCGCACTGTTCTCCGGGTCCGTGCTGCCACTTCCAATGAACTGCACGGTGAGCGGTCCGGGGCCATATTGAACGTTCTGCAGAATGGTGGCGACCGGAGCCAGGTTCGTAACACCGATGGGTGCGATCTTCCGCAACTCGTTGGTCTCGTACCTGATGTACCAGATCGCTCCGTCCGGGCCCTCGGTCACGAACACCACCGCTCCCATGCTGGTCCCGAAGTTGCTCACGCTCACGGGTGAGTCGTTCGAATCGAAGGCGAACTTGCGGATCCAAGCGCCTGCATAGTCAGCGTTGATGTAGACGTTCTGGTAACCCACAGGCCAGCCGCTGCCGGACAACCATGTACCACCTACAGATGCTGAACCACCGAACGCCGGTCCTGGAACGGGCGAATTCCCAGCATTCAGGTCGAAAGTGATCGCCGTGTTCCCGGAGAAGCCAGCACAACGCGATTGGCTGCCGTGCGACCAATCGACCGCAGGGCGCGCATGGAAGTGTTTCGGGATGTTCACGGGGATCTGAACTGCGGCGTTGCAAGGATTTGGGTGCCCGTTCAGGTGGATCGGTGTGTCCTGTTTCAACAGGTCCTTGAACTGAAGGAAAGCCTGTGTGCATCCGGATAGTCCGAACAGTGGATTGGGGGCATCAAGGTTGTAGCACGTGGACGACGTGTAGCCTGCGTTCGCCTCCATGCCTTCGAACAGAGGCCAGCCGAAGTTCATGCCTCCCTCATAGCACACGTTCAGATCTTCCCAGGAGGCCCAACCTACATCGCCGATGTAAAGGCTTCCGGGGTCGGCAGCCGCCGGGTCCGTACTGCCTGTACCAGGCCGCAGTGTCATCCGGTAGGGGTTCCGTAGGCCCATCGCCCAGACGCGGCTTTGTGGTGAACGGGGGGCGGCAGCATCATAGTATGGATTGCTCGGCACCCCGTTCCCGGTGTTCGGGTCCATACGGAGCACTTTGCCGTTATGGCAATTCAACAGCTGACTGCGCATGGCTCCGACGTTCTCTGCAGGGCGGATGATGCTATCGATCAACGCCTGAGCGTAGTACGTACCGGCATCACTGCCCACATCAACGTTGTTATAACTGGCACCATCGCCCACGGTGGCCAGAAGGGTCCCATCCGTTCCGAACACGAGTTGGCCCGTGCTATGGGATTCGTGTAAAAGGGGCACGCCCGTCTTCCGTGTTTCGCCCAACAAGACGACACGTGAAGCCGGGTCCGCTGTATTGAATGATGGGCCGGTTGCGGTATACCGCGTGATCCGCATGATGGTCGCCGCGTAGTACTGATCGGTCGCGGCATTGTAACTGCCGGTGCCGAAATTCATCAAATGGTGACGGTCGACGGCGTACATCAGGTAGATACGGCCATTGGTGAGGAATTCCGGGTCCAGGGCGAAACCAAGGCAGCCATGGTCGCGCCAGTTCCCCACCTCGGCACTGATGTCGATCAGAGGGCTGGGCAACCGAACGCCGTTCTCAATGATCCAGACCATGCCCCGTTTCTCCCATACGTACGATCTGCCGTTCCCATCAAAGGCCACGCCCACGGGCTCGGTCCAACCGCCCATGACCACTGCATCATTGAAACCGCTGGGAATGGTCTGCGCCTTGGTGTCAATGCCTAGGGCAAAGACGAATAAAGCGACCATCAGCATTTGGAAGCGCCAAAAGCCCAAGGCAATGAGACCTGCGCAATGCACAATAGACGGATCGCCAGATATCTTCGATGAAACACATATTTTCATCGTCTAAGATATCTCAGAGTTCCAGTGCATGTCAAGCGCTCCGAACTGGGGTGTGGTCAGATCGCGTATCTTTTCGTGCGATGGAACTGACCCACTATGATATTCACGTGATCGGTCGGGTACAAGGCGTTCGTTTCCGGCAAAGCGCCATGGAAATGGCGATCTCCTTGGGTTTGAACGGCCATGCGATGAACCTTGCGGATGGTTCGGTGAGCATCGTTGCGGAAGGCCATCGGGAAGATCTGGAACACCTGCTGGCGTGGTGCCGGATCGGACCGCCACTGGCCTTGGTGAGGGAAGTGACGGTCAAGGAAGGTCCCTGTGAACAATACCAATGTTTCCATGTCGAGCGATGAACACCTCCGCCTGTTCGTCGGCACTTCACTGCCCGAGCATACGATCGCTGTGATCAACCGCAGTGCCACCGGTGCGCTCGCACGACCCGAGTGGCGGCCCCTCCCGAAGTTGCAGTGGCATTTGACCGCACTTTTTCTTGGTAACCGGCCTGCTGTGGACCTGCCCATGATCCGCAGATCCGTGCGCGCCATAGCGAGTGAGACGCCACGTTTTCATGTGCTCAACGGTCGATTGGTCACCATGCCGGAGACAGGCCCCTACATGCTCTGGGTGCGCTTCGATCCCAGCCCGGTGCTCACCGAACTTAACCGACGCTTGGCCGACGCCTTGGGCCTTGCTCCCGATACACGCCAACCCTATTGGCCTCACATCACGTTGGCCAGGTCCAGCAAGCCGATGCCGCTCTTGATAGAGGAAGCGGTCTGCCTCGAACGCTTCCCGATCGATCATCTCACGGTTTTCAGCTCTGAACTGCACCCTTCAGGAAGCATCCACACCCCGCTGGACTCTTACATCTTCACCTGAACAGGTCCAGTTGGCCTTCTGGCGGTCGGGTGAACTTTGAACGGTCCAGTTCAGGGAAGGGTCGATCGCCGAAGTAGCGCTGTCGGAATACTGTGAAAAGCCTGCGAATGCTCTCGGCATAGGGCCCCTCCCCCTTCATTCTGCGCCCGCTGACACTGTCGTTCATGCGCCCACCGTGCAGTTCGCTCGTCTGCTTGATCACCTTCGACGCCCGGTCGGGAAAGTGTTGCT
>JADZGG010000293.1 GCA_020854015.1 Flavobacteriales bacterium | reverse complement strand
TCGGGGGCAAAGGAGTTCCAACACACGTGCAGGTAGGGCTCCATGTGTCGTTGATGGTGTTAGGGTTGTTGTCACTGCATGGCGTACCGGGCAGGTTCGGCCCCCCAGGAACACCGGTGCAATCGGTGATGAGACCACCACAATTGAAGTTGATCACAAGGGAATCCACGGGGGCTGCCGAGAAGCCCAACGAATCCCAGGTCCAGTTGATGCCGCCATCGCAGGAGATCTCCACGTTCACCCAGCCGGAATTGTTGATCGGACTGAAGGCGAAATCATACGTGCAATTCGCCGTTGTGTTGATGAGCGTATCAATGAAAGGCGTGGTTCCCAGGTCGGTGATGATGTGCACTGGGTACGGCACACCATTGCAGGGTGAAACACTGCCGGAAACGAACACCTGGTTATTCGGAAGCAGCGCTCCGATGCAGACACAATTCGGACTCCAGATGTCGTTGATGGTGTTCGGGTTGCCATCGTCGCAGGGTGTGCCTGGCATGTTCGGGCCGTTGGGAATGCCCATGCAATCAACGGGGCCGCCACCACAGTTCAGGTCGATCACCATCACCGCTGTATCGTTGATGAAATTGAAGGTCGTGGAATCATATCCCGTGATGACCGATCCGTTGCACAACGTGGTGACCATGACGGTGGCCACGGTGCTGTTCAGTTGGATGATCGTGTCATAGGTGCAGTTCGGCGGAAAGATCTCCAATGTGTAGCTCACGGACGGGCTGGTGCCGCCCGTTGTGGAGACGGTCACCTGCTGGAACGGGGTGCACCCGGCTACCGTACCCTGCACGACCAAGGTGTATGGGAATTGGGCCATCGCACCGGCGGAAAGCATGGCGGCCAGGCCGAAAATGAAGGAGCGGAAGGATGATCGCATGATGGATCGGAGGATTTCAGGTTGGCGTTCATTCCCATACACGCATGCAGTGAGCGTGGGGTTGGGTGATCCGCGCATTTTCGTTCAGTACTTCTGCAGAAACCTGAACGGCCCCGTGAAATTACAGCTGCCCGGCGGCTTCCGGCCAACCCCAACACAAAGGGCGCCCCCCTTGCGAGGGACGCCCTTCAACTCAACCCAGAAATGCTCAGTTCACCTTCACGAAGCGCTGGCTCACGCTGTGGTCGGCGTTTCCGATGCGCACGGTGTAGAGGCCTGGTGCCAGTGTGCTGGTCTGGAGAAGCAGCTGGTTGCGGCCGTTCGCCAGCATGCGGCGGTCAGCCATCACCACGCGTCCGTTGAGGTCCAGCACGGTCACATCCGCTGTGCCGCTCAGGGCGTTGGTCAGCGCGATGTTCAGCTCGTCGGCCACAGGGTTCGGCCAGGTGGCAATGCCATCGGCGACCGACTGTTCGGTAAGGCCCGTGGTCTGCGGCGCTTGGATGTTGATGGTGAAGCCGTTCTGACGGTCGCTTCCACCACCGAGCATGCCGGTGTACAGGCCGTTGCCGTCGATGGACACGCTGTCGCAATAGGTGCTGGTGCAGCCCATGCCGTCGTCAATGGTGAGGCAGAGCAGGTAAGGACCGTTGCCAGCGTAGGTATGCGTGGGGAATTGGGCGGTGCTGCTGCTGCCATCACCGAAGCTCCACAAGGTGCTGTAGGTGCCGCTACCACCGCTGCTCAGGTTCCAGATCCATAGTTCGTAGGGGATCGGGGTGGTGGTCTGGTTCAAGGAATCGAAGGTGACGGCCTGCAAGACCCAGAAGTTGGCCTCGCAAGGTGTGAGAACGCCGCCAACGCAGTTGCAGCTGGTGTCCCACATGTCATTGATCGTCGCTGCATCCTGGTCGTCGCACGGAGCACCAGGAACGTTGAAGCCGTTGAAGATGCCAAGACAATCGTACCAGTTTGCGATCACGCCGCTGCACCCGCAGTTCGGTGTCCAAGTGTCCTGCATGGTGAGCGTATCACCATCATCGCAAGGAGTGCCAGGCAAGTTCGGACCATTCACGATGCCGAGGCAGTCCGTGAGGCCGTTCGTTGTACAGAGACAATTGGCGCTCCAGATACCCAAGTAAGGCACTCCGTTGATCGTGTCGGAACAAGCGGTGCCAGGCAGGTTAGGTCCGTTCGCCCAGCCGTAGCAGTCGTAGTAGATCACGCTGCTTGAATCACATGTGCAATTCGCGCTCCAAAAGCCTTGTAGAATGGTGCCGGGGATCTGGCAAGGCGTACCCGGTACTGTTGGTCCGTTATAGACACCAAGGCAGTCGTAGTAGCTGGGGAAGTTCGTGACCGTGCCAGCGCTGTCGACGTAGAGCGTATCGCAGTTCGTGCTAACGCATGCGTTAGCGTCCGTGATCGTCAGACAGGCGATGTACGTGCCTGGAACTGCAAAGGTCCAGGTCGGGGCTGTTTGCGTGCTTGCACTGCCATCGCTGAAGGTCCATTGGTAGTTGAACGGTGCTACACCCCCGGTGCAATTGCTGAACTCCACTGTCCATGGGGTGTTCTGAGGTTGAACCGTGAAGCACGCATTGCACGGGGGAATGTACCCTTGGCAAACGCATGCTCCGTTCCAAGTATCGTTCATTGAGAACGGGTTCCCATCGTCACAAGCAGTTCCAGGTACGTTCGGCCCATTGAGAATGCCCAGGCAATCGTTGACCTGTGCCCCGCAGAACAAGCCCATGCTGGTCACCGCCGTGTCCATCAAGGCGCTGAAGAACGTGGAGTCGTCGTAGGTCACGATCGTGCCACCGCAGAGCGTGCTCCATTGGACGTGAGGGAACGGGTCGTTCGTTGGAATGGTCACCGTGAAAGTGCAGTTCGAAGAGTCCACAGCGATGTTCCAATTGATCGCTGGTAGGGTCCCCTGAGTGGTTTGCACATTCACTGTTTGACCGGGATAGCAAGTGCTCACCTGACCTTGTACGATCCAGGTGTACGGATACTGGGCCATCGCGCCTGCACTTAGCATGGTCGACAAGCCGAGGACAAGGGAGCGAAGTGTGGATCTCATGGTCGATCGGTTGAGGTTGTGGTCGTAGTTCAGGCGGATACACGCATCGAAAGGCGGTGAGGTTGGGTGCCGTTCACTTTTTCCGTCCATCGAAGGTCCGGTTTTCCCCCGGGCCGAAGAGGGCCAGGTACGAGGAAGGGCGCCCCCCTTTCGAGGGACGCCCTTCAACTCAACCCAGAAATGCTCAGTTCACCTTCACGAAGCGCTGGCTCACGCTGCGGTCGGCGTTGCCGATGCGCACGGTGTAGAGGCCTGGTGCCAGTGTGCTGGTCTGGAGAAGCAGCTGGTTGCGGCCGTTGGCCAGCATGCGGCGGTCCGCCATCACCACGCGGCCGTTGAGGTCCAGTACGGTCACATCCGCCGTGCCGCTCAGGGCATTGGTCAGCGCCATGTTCAACTCGTCGGCCACAGGGTTGGGCCAAGTGGCGATGCCATCGGCGACCGACTGTTCGGTCAGGCCGGTGGTCTGGGGTGCCTGGATGTTGATGGTGAATCCGTTCTGGCGGTCGCTGCCACCACCGAGCATGCCAGTGTACAGGCCGTTGCCGTCAATGGACACGCTGTCGCAATAGGTGCTGGTGCAGCCCATGCCATCATCGATCGTGAGGCAGAGCAGGTAGGGGCCGTTGCCTGCGTAGGTGTGCGTGGGGAATTGGGCGGTGCTGCTGCTTCCATCACCGAAGCTCCACAAGGTGCTGTAGGTGCCGCTGCCGCCGCTGCTCAGGTTCCAGATCCACAGTTCGTAGGGGATCGGGGTGGGAATGTTCAGGCTGTCCACCGTGAAGCCTTGAAGCACCCAGAAGTCCGCATTGCAAGGCGTTGTGTTGCCTCCGACACAGGCGCAGTTCGCATCCCAAGTGTCATTGATCGTCACAGGATCCTGGTCGTCGCAAGGTGTTCCGGGCAGGTTCGGCCCGTTCAGCTGTCCAAGGCAGTCGTAATAGTTGATCGCCACACCTACACAGGTACAGGTCGGCGTCCAGGTATCCAGCACCGTGAGCGTGTCGTTGTCATTGCATGGCGTACCGGGCATGTTGGGACCGTTGAGGATGCCGAGGCAGTCGACCGTGGAGTTCGTCTGGCACACGCAGTTCGCGGTCCAGGTACCGGTGAGCAGCAGACCTCCGGTGCTGTCCACGCAGGCCGTTCCAGGCAGGTTCGAGCCACCCGGAATGCCGAGGCAGTCGATCGCGCCGCCGCCATTGCCACTGCACACGCATTGCAGGCTCCACACGTCGTTCACCGTCATCGGGTCGTTGTCGTTGCACGGTGTGCCCGGCATGTTCGGTCCGTTCAGGATCTGCAGGCAGTCGTACACGTTCGCGCTCAGCGTATCGCAGTAGCAGGTCGCATCGAAAACGCCCCAGACACCCGATCCCGGATAGGATTCGCAAGGGGTGCCTGGCATGTTCGGTCCGTTGGGGATCCCTAGGCAGTCAGTGATGAAGCCGCCTCCGCATGACAGGTTGATCACGCTCGTCGCTGTGTCGCCGATGAAATTGAACTGCGAAGAGTCGGAGCCGTACTGGATCGCGCCACTGCAGAGCGTGGACACCTGCACCCAGGCCGGTTGGTTGGACACCGGAACGAACACGGAGTAGCTGCAATTGGTACTGTCCAGTTGCACAGTAAAGCTGATCTGGGGTTGGGTGCCCTGGACGGTCTGCACCGTCACCACCTGACCGGGATAGCAGTTGGCCACTGTGCCGGAAAGAGCGATGGTGTAAGGATACTGGGCCATGGCGCCCGCACTAAGCAGGGTCGACAAGCCGAGGACAAGGGAGCGGAAGGTTGATCTCATGGTCGATCGGTTGAGGTTCGTAGTTCATACCCATACACGCAGGTATGGGGCAGGGGGTTGGGTCGAGATGGAAATTCACCCGAGCGACCCATCGATCAGCGCATCATCCGCCTCATTCGGCAGGGTCACCTTCAGCAGTGGCTCGCGTTTCATCTCCTGTTCGATGCTCCACACGGCGTTCGGGTTGCGGGCCCAGGCGCGACGCGCGATGCCGTTGTTCACGTCCCAGTGCAGCATGCTCTTCAGGCGACGGTCGCTGTCCGGGCTTCCGTCCAGCACCATGCCGAAGCCGCCGTTGATCACTTCGCCCCAACCTACGCCACCGCCGTTGTGCAAACTGATCCACGTGGCGCCCCGGAAGGCATCGCCCACGAAGTTCTGCACGGCCATGTCCGCCGTGAAGCGGCTGCCATCACGGATGTTGCTGGTCTCGCGGTACGGACTGTCGGTGCCGCTCACGTCGTGGTGGTCGCGGCCCAGCACGATCGGCGCGCTGATGGCCCCCGCCTTGATGGCCGCGTTGAAGGCTTCGGAGATGCGGATGCGGCCTTCGCTGTCGGCGTAGAGGATGCGCGCCTGGCTGCCCACGACGAGCTTGTTCTGTTGCGCGCTGCGGATCCAGTGCAGGTTGTCGGCGATCTGTTGACGGATGGCCTCGGGCGCTTCGTGCAACATCGCTTCGAGCACGTCACCCGCGATACGGTCGCTGGTGGCGAGGTCCTTCGGGTCGCCGCTCGTGCATACCCACCGGAACGGACCGAAGCCATGGTCGAAGCACATGGGGCCCATGATGTCCTCCACGTAGCTCGGGTAGCGGAACTCTTCGCCCTTCAACCCGCCGATCTCGGCCCCGGCGCGCTTGCTCTCCAGCAGGAAGGCGTTGC
>JADZGG010000292.1 GCA_020854015.1 Flavobacteriales bacterium | reverse complement strand
TGGTGATGGTGACCACGTATTGGGTGGTGACCGCAGGGGAAGCAAGCGGGCTTTGCACGTTCGCGTCGCTGAGCGTTCCCCCTTGCGACCAGCTGTACGTGCCTCCGCCCAATGCCGTTATCGGTACTTGATCCCCCAGGCAGACCACCGGATCCGGTCCCGCTTCGCCGAAGGGTGTGCCGAAGAAGATGTAGATGCTCGCGGTGTCCGTGCCGCAGCTATCCGTCACCACCACGCTGTAGGTGGTGGGCGCGGCCGGTGTGGCCACCGGGTTCGCGATGTTCGGGTTGTTCAAGCCTGTCGACGGGAACCACGAATAGGCGTAGCCTCCGTACGCTTGCAACTGCACGCTGGCACCCGGGCAGAGCGTATCGATCGGGTCGATGAAGGCATCTTCGGGGTCGATCACTGTGATCACGATGTAGGCGGTGTCGTTCGTGACACAATCGTTGCTGTCGGTCAGCACCATCATCACCGTATAGCTGCCCGTATCGGCGTAGGTGTAGGTGGGCTCGAACTGGGTGGAGCTTCCGACGCCATCGCCGAAGGTCCAGAGGAAGTCCGTGCCGCCTTGGCTCAGGTTGTTGAAGACCGCGGTGGCGTTGGGTAGGCAGAGGTAGCTGGGCCCGTTGATGTCGATGAGGGCTTGCGGTTGCGTAAGGGCGAACTTGAACACACCGAGGTTGCAGTTGAAGCTGTTGTTGGTCTCGCTCCAGGCCCCGGGCGTGGTCGGGAAATCGTCGTTGCTGCCGCAGCCTGCGCACACCGCTGCATACACGTTGCCGTTCTTGTCGAAGCGGCTCGTGCCGCCGTCCACATGCTCGTGGCTGGTGGATCCGCCGAAGAAAGTGGAGTAGTTCAGGGCCACCGCTTCGGGCTCCAGCACCATCAGGAAGAAGTCGCTGCCGTCGGTGGTGGTCTGGAACGCGCCGGGGGTGGTGGGCAGGCCGCTGGTGGTGCTGTTGATGGCCTGGGCATTGGCGTTGGTGGTGCCGCCCCAGCCGCAGAAGTAGATCTGCCCGCAATCGCTTACCAGAAAGGCGCTGGGGGAGATGTCCTCACTGCCCGTGCCCGAGCCGATGCGTGTGCTCCAGAGCGACTTGGAAAGGTCGTGGCTGAGCTTGTGGATGAACTGTGAGCTGCCTGGGTTGGCGTACTTGCCTGGCGTCACGGGGTAGGTCCCATGCGTCTGGCCCACCACGAAGACCTCGTCGGCCAGGTTCAGCTGGATGAAGTAGGTCTGGTCGTATTGGTTGGTGCCCAGATAGGTAGCGCCCAGTCGTGCGGTGCCGCTGGCATTGAAACGCACCACGTAACCGTCCACATCGCCGTTGGCCGTGTTGTCGAAGGGTGTGCCGGCCATGGGCAGATCGCTCGAGGCGGTGCCTCCGGCCACATAGACCTCGCCAGCGCTATCGAACTGCACGCCGTAGCCGCTGTCGGCGTTGGAACCGCCGTTGTAGGTGGCCCAGAGCTGCGTGGTAAGCCCGGGGTCAAGGCGGAAGATGTAGGCATCCTGCACGCCTCCAAAGGTGGTCTGCGGTGCTCCAGCAGTGGTGGGGCAATTGCTGCTCTCGGTGCTGGTGGCCACCACAGGCCGTTCCAAAGGGTCGAGCGCGATCTCGCCGCGGAAGCTGTCGCCGTAGTTGTGGGCGAGCGTCAGGGAGTTGTTGATGCCATCGGTGCCGGAGCCGCCCACGTAGGTGCTGCCGATCAGGGCGCTGCCAGCCGCGTTCAGGTGCGCCACCACGATGTCCACCCCGTTGGTGTGCCCGTATCCGTAGCCGATACCGAAGGCCAGCGCCGGACCGCCGATGAAGCTGTTGTCGAAGCAACCGGCCGTGGTCGGGAAATCGCTGGAGCCGGAGGAGCCCAGCACGTAGAGCTCGTCGTTGGTGTTCACCACCAGGCTGTGCGGGCTCTCATTGCCCAAGCTTCCGCCGAGGTAAGTGCTCCACACCAGCGCCGAGCCATCGGGCAGCCACTTGCTGAGGCCGATGTCCATCGTGCCGCCATTGAAGCTGGCGTCCAACGCACCGAGCGTGGTGGGGTAGCCCACACCGAACACGATGCCACCGCCGTACAAATGCCCCGCTGCGTCGTACGTGGCGGTGAAGCCGAAGTTGTCCGCGTTGCTGCCGGTGTAGCTGCCGAAGGTGAGCGTGGGGTCGATCGTAATGCGGTCGCCGGACTGCAGGCAGAAGGCCCCGGACCGCACCGCGGGTCTTCCGCAGAAATGGAACCCGACCGTGTTCCCGTTCAGCACATAGGCTGAGGCGATCTCCTTGGTGATCCCGCTGCGTTCCACGAAGCTGACCGGCGCTTCCTCCACAATGACACCGGTGGAGGTGGTCACCTTCAGTGCACCATCCTTCAGTGCCAGTCCGTCCTGCCCTTCATACCGCATGCGGATCATGTTCGGGTCGGCGCCGGGGGATACGACCAGGTCGTACTTCAGCCCGTTTCGCCCATCGAGCCGCAGGTCCACGCCGGGGTAGAGGTCCTTCACCCACACCTCGCCGTAGACCGCGCACTGGCTGCCCCACTTGGTGGGGTCGTTGCCGATGAAGTGGTTCTCGTAATGGGGCTGTGCGTAGCGTCCTTCCCCCGTGCCCCCGGTCGAACCCTCAAAGGTGACGCGATAGGCGTGCATGCGGAGCGGCTCAGCAACATGCTCACCGGGAACACCGTGGTTGTGCAGGTC
>JADZGG010000291.1 GCA_020854015.1 Flavobacteriales bacterium | reverse complement strand
TACTTCCAGATGCTGGCCCAGCGCAAGAGCATCCTGGCGCAGCAGCCCACTGAACAAGCATGAACCCAACGACAAACGATCGGCCATGAGCAAGTACTATTTGGGCGTCGACCTTGGATCCACAACCTCCAAGGCGATCATCATCAACGAGCAGGATGAGATCATCGGCAGGGGGATCACCAACACCCGGGCCAACTATTCGGTGGCGGCGGATATCGCCCGCGATGAGGCCGTCTATGATGCGCGCTTCTCCGTGCTGAAGAAGAACCTCGAGGCCGACCTCAAGGCCAGGCCCGAGTACCGCAAGTACATCAATGACCTGGAGAGCGTGTTCCGCTATGAGCAGTTCAAGGTGCGCTTGGATCGCTTGGGTGATGAGCTGGTGAAAACCTGCCGCGATTTCTTCCAGGAACCCGCCCGGCAGGAGGAGATCCTGGGCCATCTCCGCGCCATTCGCCGGGCCTTCAAGCCGAAGATCAAGCACGACTATCTCTACAACGATCTGGGGGCCAAGAACCAGTTCTTCCGCGACATCGTCTCGGAGAAATACAACGAGCAAGTGGCCCTGCTTCCCATCGAACTCTTCGAACCGCTGATGACCGTTTGGGACAAGAGCATCACCCCGGCGGAGAACGAGGTGGTGAAGTTCGAGTTCAAGACCCTGGTGCATGAGGCCATGGAGGTGCTCAAGGACAAGTACGCCAACCTGCCCGATGAACCGCAAGGAACCACCATCGTGGATGGTCCCGCCTTCGATCAGGAGATGTACCTTTTGAAAGGGCAGTTCGACACCGTGGCCGATTCGTTGCGCGAACGCATCGATGAAGTTGCGGGGCTGGAGTTCCACATCGCCAACATGACCGGCACCGGTTATGGGAGGGCCCTCCTACCCTTCCCCGAGGATTGCATCCGCTCGGAGATCCTCTGCCATGCCTTCGGTGCCCATGCCGTATTCCCCGACACGCGCACCGTGCTCGACATCGGCGGACAGGACACCAAGGCCATCCAGGTGGACCAGTACGGACTGGTGACCAGCTTCCAGATGAACGATCGCTGCGCTGCCGGATGCGGCCGTTATCTGGGATACATCGCCGACGAGATGAGCATCTCGCTGAACGAACTGGGACCACTGGCCTTGAAGGCCGAGAAGGAGGTGAACATCTGCAGCACCTGCACGGTGTTCGCAGGGGCCGAATTGCGCGAGTTGACGAACTTGGGCGAGAAGCGCGAGGACATCCTCGGTGGACTGCACAAGGCGATCATCATGCGTGCCATGTCCCTGATCGCCCGCTCCGGCGGGGTGTTCAACGAATTCACCTTCACCGGTGGCGTAGCCCGCAACCAGGCCGTGATCAAATACCTCACCCAACTGGTGCGGGAGAACTACGGCGAGGGGATCACGATCAACATCCACACCGATTCCATTTTCATGGGTGCCCTTGGTGGTGCCATGTTCGCCCGGCGCAATGTGAAGGCCGAACTGCCGGACCAAAAGAAGAGCGCGAAAGTCGCTTGAGAGAGCCATGAGCAAAAAGAAGGTACTGGTCCTTGGTGCAGGTCTGATCGGAAAGGCGATCGCCATCGATCTGTGCCGTAGGCATCTCGTTACCAGTGCCGATCGCGATCCCGCTGCGCTCGATGCGCTCGCACGGCAACATCCGATCACCCCGCTCGTGCTCGATGTCACCGATCGGAAAGCCTTGGCGAAGGCGGTGCTCCCGTTCGACCTGATCATCGGTGCCGTGCCCGGTGCCTTGGGCTTCGCCACCCTGCGCACGGTGATAGAGGCAGGGCGCAACGTGGTGGACATCTCCTTCTTCCCGGAGGATCCACTTGCTCTGGACGAGATCGCGCGGGAGAAGAACGTTACTGCCGTGGTCGATTGCGGCGTGGCGCCCGGACTGTGCAACATCATCGCCGGTCATCATCACCGGCAGAGCCCCCTCACCAGCTATGAATGCCTTGTGGGCGGGTTGCCCAGCACTCCCGAATGGCCCTTCGGCTACAAGGCCGTCTTCTCGCCCGCCGACGTGATCGAGGAGTACACGCGCCCGGTGCACATGCGGGTGAACGGACGCAACGTGGAACGCGAAGCATTGAGCGAAATAGAGGAGATGGAGTGGGAAGGGGTAGGCACCCTCGAGGCTTTCAACACCGACGGTCTGCGCACGCTGCTGACCACCATGCCCGAGGTTCCACACCTGGTGGAGCGCACCCTTCGCTATCCCGGACACGCCGAGTTGATGAAGGTGTTCCGCGCCACGGGCCTGTTCTCCCCGGAACCCATCGATGTGGACGGCACGCTGGTATCGCCCTTGCGCTTGACGAGCAAACTGCTGTTCCCGCTGTGGGAAATGAAGCCGAACGACGAGGACCTCACCGTGATGCGCGTGACGTTGAAGAACGCAGAAGGGACGCACGTCCATGACCTGCTGGACCGCTTCGATCGCGAGGGCGGCATCAGCTCCATGGCGCGCACCACGGGCTATACCTGTACCGCCGTCGCCGAACTGTTACTCCAGGGCTCGTTCACCCGAAAGGGGATCTGCCCTCCGGAACTCGTCGGCGCGGATGGATCCTGCTTCCAAGCGGTGATGGACCACCTGGAGGAACGCGGCGTACAGTGCACGCAACGAACAGTGGAAATGCAATTGGGAAGAGCTTAACACGGAACAATGGAGCAACGCACATACACCATGGGCATCGATGTGGGCAGCAACTTCATCAAGTTGGTGCTCATGGACTACAACGAGGATCCCAAAGTGATCGACAAGCGCACGGAGAAGATCCGGAAACGCGACCCTTCCACCTTGGGGGATGAAATGGTGCAGTCCATGCTGGAGCGCAACAAGCTCCGGTACGAGGACATCGCCTACCTCGCCAGCACGGGAGAAGGGGACATGGTGAAGCGCAAGCGCGGCCACTTCTACGGCATGACCACCCATGCGCGCGGGGGCAACTACTTCTTCCCCGAGGCACGCACCGTGGTGGACCTGGGTGCGCTCTATGTCCGGGCCGTGCGGATCTCTCCGGAGGCACGCGTGGAGGACTACAAGATGACCGGGCAATGCGCATCCGGATCCGGCCAGTTCCTGGAGAACATCTCGCGCTACCTCGGCCTGAGCATCGAAGAGGTGGGTGACGTTTCGCTGTCCGCCACCCAGCCCGAGGTAAGCTCCGGCATTTGCGCCGTGCTGGCCGAAACGGACGTGATCAACATGGTCTCGCGGGGCATCGCCACACCGGACATCATCAAGGGCATCCACATCAGCATCGCATCGCGCATCATCAAATTGATGAGTTCCTTGAAAGCCGTCTCGCCCATCGTGCTCACCGGTGGCATGGCGCTGAACAAGGGCATGATCCAGGCCATCAACGAGGCCCTGGAGGAAAGCAGCAAGGGCTTCGAGGTGCGCACCCATCCCGATGCGATCTACGCCGGGGCCATCGGTGCCGCGCTCTGGGGCGGGTTCCGCGACAAGAGGCTGCGCGAAAAGGAACTGCAACGGACCCTGGAGACCAACTGACCGTGGAGAACACCATGGCAAGCGGTAACAGTCATTCCAATGGAGCCACGTCGAGCGGACGGGGTGCCTGCATGGTGCGAACACTTTTCACTGGACAGTGCCGATCGTTCCGGTCCATGACTTGATCAAACACCTGCGACATGCAACAGAGCGGCCCCCATCTTGATCCCAGCGCGTTGATCCCCAACGTGGCCACCCTGTTGGAGCGCAACGCTACCGCCTTCGGCGACCGCTTGGTGTACGCTGAAAAGCACGATGGTGTCTATCAAGGCATCAGTTGGAACACGCTCCTGGCCGACGTGCGGGCCATCGCCCACAACCTGCGTGCGCACTATGGCTTTCTGCCGGGCGACAAGCTGGTGATCTTCTCCCCGAACCGATCGGAGATGCTGCGGATGGAGCTGGCCGTGATGGCCTCGGGCGGAATAGCCGTGCCCATTTTCGCCTTCTTCCACAAGGAGACGGCGGAGCTGCTGATCCAGCACAGCGATGCCCGCTTCCTCGCCGTGGCCGGTGAACTGCAGTTGGAGCGGCTCGACCCCGAACTTCCCTTGGACCATGTGTTCAGCTTCGATGCCGTGGACAAAGGGAAGTGGAGCAATTTGGTGCAGTTCAGTGATCTGCTTGCAGCACCGCTGAGCGGCCCCGATGCCTTGTTCACTGATGCCGATCCCGATGCGCTTTGCCTCAACATGTACACCTCGGGCACCATGGGCACGCCCAAATGCGTGCAGTTGAGCCACCGCAACATCCTTTCCCAACAAGCGGCCCTGGCCCAACTCTGGGACCTTGGACCGGAGGATCGTTTCCTCAGCTACTTGCCTTGGCACCACAGCTTCGGCGGCATCTTCGAGTTATTCACCGCACTGCGCACCGGTGCCACGTTGCACTTGGAGTCCGGCTACGGCAAGGACCCCCAGGAGATCATGGCGAATTGGAAGTTGGTGCGCCCCACGGTCTTCTTCAGTGTCCCCAAGGTGTACCAGGCCCTGGTGGACCTCACGCGGCACGATGCGGAGGCCGAGCGCTTGTTCTTCCACGCCGGGCTCAAGTTCATCTTCACCGCCGCAGCGGCACTGCCGCAGAAGCTCTCCGAGGAATTTGAGCGGCGTGGCATTCCGGTGATCGAGGGCTGGGGCCTCACGGAGACCTCACCCTGCTGCACACTGACCGATCCCGCCCTGAAGCGATCAACCGGCGTGGTGGGCAAACCCTTGCCCGGCATCACCATTCGCTTGGCCGATGATGGCGAGGTGCTGGTGAAAGGCCCCAATGTGATGTGCGGCTATTACAAGAACGACGAGGCCAATATGGGACTGTTCGACGCCGATGGCTTCTTCCACACCGGCGACGTGGGCGAGCTGCTGCCCGATGGCCTGAAGTTGATCACGCGCAAGGACCGCATCTTCAAGCTGAGCAATGGTGAGAAGGTGATTCCCTCGGACCTCGAGAAGCTCATCGAGTTCAAGTGCCACTATATCTCCTTCGCCATGGTGGTGGGCAGCGGACAGGAATACCCCATCGCGCTGCTCTTTCCCAACAAGAAACAGCTGGAGCATCCCGATTACAGGCTCAGCCCCATGGAAGGCTGCTTCTGCCCGCGCAGCCTGGACGAGCTGGGCAAGTGCCTGCACGGCTGCCTGCACGATGCCAACTGCGGCATCGGCCAGAAGTTCGCCAAGATCAAGGCCGCGATGATCATCGACGGGGAACTCTCTCTGGCCAACAACACCCTAACGCCGAGCATGAAGGTGGCACCGCGCAACGTGGTGGAAGTGTACCGCGCACATCTGGAAAACCTGTACGGTGCCAACCATCCGCTGGAAGAGGAGGTGTACATCATCAAGTTGGACGACATCACCACCGCAGGGCGCAAGATCGCTTGACATGCACACGATACAGGCCACCACCGAACTGAAGCGGCTGATGACCGCCTACTTCCAGGGCATGCGCGCCCCGGTGGCCTGGTGTACCAGCGTGGGGCCCGCCGAACTGCTGCGATCCTTCGGCTTCGAGGTCTACTTTCCCGAGAACCATGGCGCACTGCTCGGTGCCACGCGTACCTCCGGAGACCTGATCCCTGCCGCTGTCAAGGCGGGTTATTCGGGGGACATCTGCTCCTACCTCACCAGCGACATCGGTGCGCACCTCAGTGGCACCACGCCCCTGAAGAAGCAGTACGGCCTGGACGGACCACCCCGGCCGGACCTGATCGTGTACAACACCAACCAGTGCCGCGAGGTGCAGGACTGGTTCACCTATTTCGCCAAGGAGCACCAAGCGCCCGTATTCGGCATTACCCCTCCGCGCTATCTGGACCAGGTGACCGATGTGCATGTGCAGGACGTGGCCAAGCAGTTCGAGGCCCTCGTGCCGCTATGCGAACAGATCACCGGCACAACCTTCGACATCGACCGCTTCCGCGAAACACTGCGCCTGAGCCGCGAGGCCACCGAGCTGTGGAAGTCCGTGCTGGCAACGGCCACCAACAGCCCGGCGCCGATCAACTTCTTCGATGCCACCATCCACATGGGGCCCATCGTGGTGTTGCGTGGCACGCAGGAGGCGAAGGACTACTACGCGCTGTTGCTCAAGGAACTGCAGGGCATGGTCGCCAGGGGAGAAGGGGCCGTTGCGAAAGAGGCCTGCCGCATCTATTGGGACGGTATGCCGATCTGGGGCAAGCTCCGGACATTGAGCGAACTTTTCGCCAAGAACAGCGCGGCCGTGGTGGCTTCCACCTACTGCAATAGCTGGGTGTTCGATGCGTTCGACGAGCGCGACCCCTTCGCTTCCAGTGCGCTCGCCTATACGGAGATCTTCATCAATCGGAGTGAGCGCGCGAAGACGGAGATCCTCACACGCATGGTCAAGGACTTCCGGATCGACGGCGTCATCTTCCACGATGCCAAGACCTGCTTCAACAACTCCAACGCACGTTTCGGCATGCCCCAACGCCTCAAGGAGCAGGCGGGTGTGGAGACCCTGGTGCTGGAGGGCGACCTCTGCGACCTGCGCTTTTACAGCGAAGGCCAGAGCCACACCAAGATCGAGGCCTTCATCGAACAACTCACCTGATGGTCATGGAAGAACAGAAGGGAACATTGAAGGTGGGCGTGGTCGGCATGGGGCCGGTAGGCCAGATCCTTGCCGTTCACCTGAAGGAGGCTGGCTGTCATGTCACCATCTGTGATCGCAACAAGGAACGCGTGGACCTCATCCGCAAGGACGGCCTTCGCTTGGAGGGGAAGATGGCCAGGCATGTGCGGCCCGACCAGGCCTTTCACACAGCAAGCGAACTCGCGGCGGAAAAGCCGGACGTGATCATCCTTGCCATCAAGGTGTACCACACCCGTGCGGTGATCGAGGAGTTGCTCGGCGCAAGCGCTGGAAAGCCCTTCATCATCTGCGCACAGAACGGCATCGATGTGGAAGAACCCGTGGCCGACGTGTTCGGGGAACAGTACACCTTTCGCATGGTGCTCAATTTCGCCGGTAACCTGGCCAAGCCCAATGCGGTCAACGTCACCTTCTTCAACGCACCCAACTACATCGCCTCCGTGGACGACACCCAGGAGGTCTTCGCGCAGAGGTTCGCCGAAATACTCGCCAGCGTGGATCTGGACACCTTGGTCGTCGATTCGTTCTCCCTGGTGGACAAGGTGTGGGAGAAGACCATCCTCAACTCCTCGCTCAGCGCGCTTTGCGGCATTTCACGCCTTACGATCCGCGAGGCCATGGAGCAGCCGGGTATGGCGGAGATCATCGAACAGGTGATCGAGGAAAGTGTGCAGGTGGCCAAGGCGGAGGATATCCGCTTCGGCGACAATTTCATCAAGCTGTGCATGCGCTACCTGCGCAAGGCCGGCAACCACTTCCCTTCGCTGGCAGTGGACATGATGAAGAACCAACAGACCGAGATCGAACACTTCAACGGGCAGTTCGTCAAGTACGGTCGGAAGCATTATGTACGCACGCCGCTCAACCTGCTCTTCACGAACCTGGTGCAGGCACACACGAAGAAAGGGGCCACCCTGGAAGAGCCGGAACCCCTGGCGCTGGCGGGAATGTTCGCGGTACAGGGCACCGGTGCGAT
>JADZGG010000290.1 GCA_020854015.1 Flavobacteriales bacterium | reverse complement strand
CGACGAAGTTGGCAGCGTGCGAGGGTGAGCGGGGCAACGGTTACGGCCGGAAATGAACGATCGATCGTGGGATCGGCGCACCTGAAGGTTGTATTGGTCCTTCAATGTGCTCAATTGCAGCCTTCGGAAAGGGCTGGGTCCCTCTCAACAAAGGAGCGTCAGCGCGCGGATCCGTTTCAAGAAGGTTCACCTGCGCTTACTCAGTGTTCAGGACATGACTTGGCTCAGCTGGATGTATTGCGGTATACCCATTGTGGAATTTAACGGATAGGATCCGCTGAACATCATGGGTAAGGATAGCAGGATCTCAATTGGGCTCAGCCCATACCATCTTTGACACCACGGCCATGCAGCCAGTGATGGATACACTGAACTTATATAGCCGTCACAAGGGCGACGTTCAGCGGTCCTCTGAACCGAGCCACGCGGGAAACGCCATCAGTGTATAGCGATCCATGACGCTAACTGTCGGCAAAAGAGGTTGAAGTGAGTGGCGCTGTGGAAGTCCGAGGGGTCGTTCAACTTCTCGGGGATCATCTTTGCCAAGCGCTCCACAAGGTGCCGGCCTCATGGTCCAGAGCGAAGTAGGCCCTTCTCAGACGCGCTTCCAGTTCCACCTGTCTGATGCGCGCTTCGATCAGCGGTACTTCCCGCGCGTTCACGAGGAAAAGGGAGCTCTCGCCGGCGTTGAAGCGCTGGCTCTCTCCACCCAAGAGGCGTTCGTTGTTGAGCACCATGCGTGCTCCCAGTTCCACCTGTTCGCGGTACGTGGAAATGTCGTTCAGGCGTTCGTTGATGCGATTGCGGATCACGGTCCGGTCCCGTGCCAGGCCCAGTTCGGCGTCGGTGGTGCGCAGGCGGGCCAGCGCGAGCTCGCCACGTTCACGCCTCAACAGCAATGGCATGCTGAAGCCCACACCGACCTGATGACCGTCACCCAGAAGCGAAGCGCCGCTCTCGTTCCGCAGAGCACTGCCGTTGCCGAGCCATTGGTACTTCAGGTCCAGGTCGGGCTTGAGGTATTCGGCACGCAGTCGTCGGTCCACATCGAGTTGCTCGATGCGCGCGCTGGTCTGTGCGAGCAAGGGGTGCGTGTTGAGGGCGTTGTCGATCTCGGCACTGGTGAGCGCGACGGCTAGAAGGGAAAGCAGATCGTCCGGGTCGGGCAGAACGTTGGCCTGAAGCTCGAGCGGACGTTGGGAAGCGTCCCACAAGTGGTTGCTGAGGCGCAAGCCCGCGTTGCGGAAATTGAGCCCGGCCTGTTGCATGCGCATCTGGCGGTCCTGCACCTGCAGCAGCGCCTCCAGCGTGTCGATGGCGGGCCGGTCACCACCCTGCCAGTTGCCACGCACGTTGTTCAAGCGATCGTTCGCAAGTTCCACTGCTTCGGTGGTGACCTGCAGCGCCTGATAGGCCGCCACCCAATCGGTGTGGTCGTTCAAGGCCTGGAGCAATAGGGCGTTAAGCAATTGTCGGCGTTCCGCTTCGGTGGCCCGTTGATAAGCCTGTGCTTTACGGAAGGTGGCCCGCCGCTGGTCGATGAAGAGGCCCTGGCCAAGCGGCACTTGCACGCCGGCCTTGACCAGGCCGTCCATGGGGGTGAAGGCCTGCGGGTTCAGCTGGTCGCCGCTATTGTCCTGAAAACCAGCTAGCAGGTCCACGCCATACCAAGTGGGCACTTTCAACCCGGCTTCAAGCAGGGTGAAGTAGTTCTTGTCATCAAAACGCTTCTCCTCGTAGTTGGCGGTGGCCAGTGGATCGAACCCGCCACGCGCGCTGTGCAGGGTGGCCGCTCCCATTTCGGTGCGCAATGCAGCCTGCCTCGCGAGCGGATGGTTGTCCAGTACGATGCGGACGAAGGCTTCGCGGCTCAGCACGGCGGGCACTTGCGCTGTCGATAGCAACGTGATCGCGCAACCTATGAAGAGAAACGGCATCTTCATTTTGCGGGCTGACTTATCGTGCTGACGGCCTGAGGGTCGGAATAGAGGTCGGGGGGGAATCCGTTGATCTGCCGCCATAGTTCGTACCAGATGGGCACATCGCCCATGAGCGCGAAGCCGATGGTGCCACCTCCTACGCGGAGGGCCTGCGGCCAAGGGGCTTGTGTGGTATCAGGCGCTACGAGGATCCGGTATTTGCCGTTGGGGCTGATGAAGTTGTCGATCGCGGCCACAGTACCGCCGAAAGTGCCATAGCTCGTGTTCGGCCAACCGCTGAACACGATGCTCGGCCAGCCGTCGAACACGAAACGCACCTTCTGCCCGGAGGCGATCAGCGGCATGTCCATAGGGCGCACGTAAAGCTCTACCGCGAGATCGAAACGCGCAGGCATCACGCTCACCAAAGGGTCACCCTCTTTTACTGTTTCGCCCACACCGGTCACCACTGCCTTGGTGATGTAGCCTTGTTGCGGTGCGGTCACATAGTAGTTGCCGGCGCGCACCGTGTAGTTGGCCAGGTCCACTTGCATCTTGCTCACCTCCGCTTCCGTGGTGTACATCTGGCTCATGCTGCTGAACTTCTCGCTCTCGGCTTTGCTCAGCTTGTCGCGATAATCGTTCCGGATGCCATTCAGGTCGAGCTGTGCGTTGAGCAGTTCGTTCCGCGCATCTAGCAGCTTGTTCTGGGCATCGATGAGCGTGGCGTTGGCGCGTTGGCGGGCCACCTGGCGGCGTTCCAGTTCCACTTTGCTGATCAGCCCCTCCTTGAATTGCTGTTCGCCGCGTGCATACTGATCGTTGGCCACGATGATCTCCGTGTTGGCCGCCACCACGCGAATGCTATCGCTCTGCAACTTCAAACGCGCCTGCACGATCTTGTTGCGGGCCTGTTCCAGCTTGATGATGAGGCCCGAGCTCAGCGCATCGATCTGCGCATCCAGTGCGTGCACTTTCTCGTCGTAGCTGCGCGCCGTGAGTTCCTTGGAGGTGATCTGATCCTGTGTGCGTTCCAATAGTCGCGGGTCGAAGTACTCGGCCTTCACTTCGCTCAAGCGCAAGATGGTGTCTCCCTTGTTCACGAGCTGGCCTTCACGCACGAACCACTCCTCCAAGCGCCCGGGGATGATGGCATGAACGGTTTGGGGTCGTTGATCGGGTGAAAGGCTGGTGACGGTCCCGCGTGCGCGGATGTTCTGCGTCCAGGGGAGGAAGAGACCCAAGAGGATCACAGCGCAGATGGCGAGCAACCACTTGGAGAAAAGCGTATGCGCACGCGCCTCTCCGATGGTGCGGAAGGACCGCATACTGTTACGCTGCAGCTCGGGAACGCGGTTGTCGGGACTCAGGTTGAGCATGTCGTCAGGCGGTGGTTAGTCGTCCGTTACGGAGCTCGATGGTGCGCGTGCAGCGTTGCTGAAGCCAGGGGTCATTGCTAACGGCCAGCAGGGTCCACGGGCGTTCGGGCGCTGTGACCCACCCCAGCAATTGTTCGCGGTCTGCCGGGTCCCAGTTCTGCAGGCTATCCTCCAGCAGGATCAGTCGCGGCCTGCCGGCGATACAACGGGCCTGAATGATGCGTTTCACCAGGCTCTTGGGCAGGCGCGATCCCTGCGGGTCCAGGCTGGTCAACAGTCCTTCGGGGAAGTAGGAGAGCTGGTCGAACAGGCCGGTAACATGGCAAGCCTCCATCACATCGGCATCGGCGACCCACGACCGGCCCACGGTGATGTTCTCCTGAATAGTGCCGGCAAAGACCTCTTCGTCGTTCAGGCTGTCACCGATCAAGGAGCGGACCTGGTCCAGGTCGAGGCTGTTCATCGGGTGTCCATCGAACTGCAGGTTGCCGGCTTGCGCGGTCATGGCCCCACCGATGATGCGCAACAAGGTGGTCTTGCCCGATCCGTTCAAACCGCGCAGACACACCTTCTCGCCGGGCAATAGGTGAAGGTCGATGCCTTCCAATACAGGCCGCTTGTTGAAGTGCGATCGGAAACCGATGTCCGTGAGCCGTACATCAAGCCCCTTGGTCGGATCGTTCTCCAGGACGCGGAGTCCTTCCGTGCGTTCGAGGGGAAGATCCGTCACGAAGCCGATCTTCTCCAATGCGGTGAGCACATCGTAGATGCCTTCGATGCTGAAGATCATCTTCTCCACTGCGCCCATCAATAGCAGGATCACGATCTCGGCCGCCACGAACTGGCCGATGTTCATCTGCTCGCGCATCACCAACAGGCCGCCCAGTACGAGCAGGCTCAGGGTGATCACCACCTTGAACACCACCATCGCCGTGTATTGACCCAGCAGCACCTTGAAGTGCGCTCGCCGGGCGCTTACATAACCGTCCACCAATTGGTCCGTTCGTTCCAACGGGAGCCGCGTCTCCCCGATCAACTTGAAGGTGCTTGCGCTTCGACCCAGCTCCTCAAGCCAGTGCGCAACAGCGAACTTGTAGTTGCTTTCCGTCAGACTGGTGGACAGTCCCTTGTTTCCGGTGAAGCGAAAGATGCCGTAAAGCAGCATGATCAGCAGAACCCCGAACGCGATGAAGAAGGGATGATAGAGCGCCAGCAGCACCAGGCAGAGCACGATCTGCAGCGCGGCCAACGGCACGTCGAGCAGCAGCTTGCTCAGACCTTTCTGGACGGTGAGCGTGTCGAAGAAGCGGTTCACCAATTCGGGCAGGTAGCGACCGCCCAGGGCTTCGGCCTTGATCCGGGGGATCCGGTAGGCGAACTCAAAGGCGCTGCGCGCGAACAGCCTTTGCTGGATGTTCTCGGCCAGCGCCAGCTGCATCACTTGCATGGCGCCGGTGAAGCCCACGCCGATGGTGACGAAGGCGATCAGCACGCCCCAGCTGGTGGCCATCTGCCCACCGCTGATCAGGTTGATGATGGCCTGCACGCCCAGCGGAACGCTCAGCCCGATGGCACCGCCCACCAGTGCGTAGAGGTAGATGTGCCCGATCTCGCGCTTATCCACGCGTAACAGGCGCAGCAGGCGTTGCCAGGAGGTGATCGGGGGCATGGTGGTGGTTCTCTAGGACCCGTTCAGACCGGGGTGCAAGTATAGCAATACCTGTGCCAAGTGAAGTAATACTATATTCGCCGTCACAATGGCACGCTACCACCTTGAACCTGACGCCTCGCTGAGCTTGCGCGACACTGGCAGCCCCATGGGCCTCCGCATTCTTACCGAAGGCCTGGTGCTCATGAACGAACTGGGCCTGGAGGCCTTCACCTTCAAGAAGCTCGCTGAGCGCATCGGCTGCACCGAGGTCACGGTGTATCACTATTTCACCAACAAGCAGCGCCTGTTGCAGTACTACTTCCAGTTCTATTGGTTGTGGCTGCGCACCCATGGCGAACAGGAAGGGCACAACGTGAAAGATCCCGTGGAACGTCTGCATGGCACCATCCGTGCCCTCGCCGGCGTGTGGTCCGCGAGTGCACCGGCGGCCCAGCTCGATCCCAAGGCCCTTCGTGATCTGGTGGTCAATGAAGGCTCCAAGTCCTTTCTGCATAAGAACGTGGATACCGACAATGAGCTCAAGCTCTTCAAGCCGTACAAGGACCTCTGCGCTCAGGTGGCCGCGGAGGTGAAGGCCTGTGCACCGAGGCTGCGCTCGGCGCGCTCCTTCGCCACCACTTTGGTGGAGATGTCACACTCGCTGGAATTCGCCATGCACCACCTGCCAGCGCTCACCGAGCTCAGCGTGAAACAGGACCGCAAGCACCTCGCCCGTTTCCTCATGGAACTGAGCGACCGCTATCTCGCGGTGGAGTGAGCTTGGTCCGCACCGGTGACCTGCAGGCCGGCCCGTTGCCCGGGATCGAACGCGCCGCACGCCGCTCTTTAACTCGTCGCTCCAGCGACCTCCTCAGAGCTGCACCTCCACGTTCTGCTCCAACCGGTACATGTACATCCGCACATCCGCGCGGGCTTTCGGGGTCCACCGCGGCTTCGGTTCTTCGGCCAAGCTCCACGAGGTGTATCGCCGCCATTGCCAGAGCCAAGTGCCGCTGATCTCGATCGTGCGGTCATCCTCGATGCGGGAGCGGGGACTGAAGAGCAGGTTGCAGAGGATGATCTCTTCCGCCTTTTCCACATCGCTGCCGATGGGGTCCAGGATGATGTAACCGTGCTGAAGCGCATCTACTGTGTGGCTGTGGTCCACCACGCGCGCCACCTCTTTCAGGCGGGTCAGCATGGCTTCCCATTCGGCTTGCACGATCTTGTATGAGAGGCTGGGGCGAGCTCCAGTTGCCATGTTTCGCGTCGATCAGGGTTTCCCCAATATAGAGGCTTCGGGAAGCTATTGATCGAATAGATGTCGGGTTGTTGACGGATATACTGTCGAATGGAATGGTAGGCCATGGATGGCTCGACCGTGAGTATGGAACGTTCGCAAAGGCTCAGTAGCCGATCACAGATGGATGCGGAGAAGGGCTTGGCTACCAGGGCACCAGCGGCTCGCTCCGGACCAGCTCGCTGCTATCACCAATGACGAAGACTTCGCTGTCGAGAACCACGACTTTACCTGATCACCTCGTACCATCGATCTTCTCCGTTGAACATGGCTGCCGATCACAAGATCCAGCACACGTTAGCGGGTGCTGGGGAACGGCCGGCCTCCTGTAGCTTTGAAGGATGACTTTCCCCCGGATCAGCTTCAAAGGCTCGCTCATCGCTTGTCTGTTCACCATGCCCGGTCTTGCGCATGCACAAGCTTACTACTACCCCAACGGAAGCACGGTCGCGGACTTCACGGTCACTGATGTGGAGGGTACAGCACACACCCTCTCAGAATACACTGCGCAAGGCAAGTATGTGATGCTGGACTTCTTCACACTGTGGTGCGAGCCCTGCCAGGAGACAGCTCCGTATTGGGCCGAGTTATACCAGACCTACGGTTGCAACAGCGCCGATCTCATTTGCCTCTCCCTGGACTTCGAGGCCAATTCCGCTGCCGAGGTACAAGCCTATTCCGCTACCTATTGCGGATCCTGGGCGCACCCACCGGTGGTAACGAATGCCGCGGCCCTGGCTGCTGTGTTCGGAGTGGGCAACGCACCCAACTACTGCCTCATCGGGCCCGACAATGTGATGATCAACAATTTCATTTGGCCCGTTGCCTCCATGGCCGAGCTCGCAGCTGCGCTACCCGGGGGTGGCATAGTGGACCCACAGGCTTGTGGCGTAGGCATGGCGGAACAGGGTGCTCCTGTGATGGCGACCCATCCCAACCCAACGCACGGCATCCTTCAGTTGGGCCGCACGGACGTGGTGCGAGTGGCCTTACACGATGCGAGCGGTCGGCAGTGCGCTGCCATGCCTGTGCTGGCGGGCCGACTGGACCTGCAAGGAATTGGACCAGGGCTTTATCTGCTTCACCAATTCAACGAGCGTGGCGTGTCCGTGGGCAGTTCGCGCGTTGTGGTGGAGTGAGCGGGGCACACTACGAGCACGGTGATCGGCCATCCATTGTAGGGAACGGGACTTTAGACTTTCATGAAGCGCCAGTGCTGGTCATGCCCTGCCACGGTAAGCACATACACACCCGCAGGTAGTCCCGCCACATCCACGGTGCCCTGGCAGGTTGTAGTGAACAGTATATTCCCTTGTACGTCCGAGATCATGATGGTGCGCGTGCCGGTCAATTGTGCGGGCAGATGTACGCGGTTCTCTGCGGGCACCGGATACAGCGCCCAGTGCTGTTCATCCGCTCCGGTGATCCCCGTGGAAATGGGAAGCAGTTTCGCCACGAAACCATCACCTGCGGAGCCGATCAGTTGTGCGCGGCCAGCGAGGTAGAGCGCCCCATCGGAACCGATCGCCATGGCGTTCACCTTGCTGCTCTGGGCGCCGGGCACGTTCCATGTTTGACGGAACAGGCGCGCCCCGGTGGTGTCGTATTCGTACAGGTACGATCCGATGTAGGATGAGGCGATGGTCCAGCGGTCGTCGTGCAACAATGCATGGTCCATGTTCAGGCAGTAGGTGATGTTCCCGCCGGTGAGCGTATCCGTCCACAGCACGTTGCCGCTGCTGCTCAATTTGGCAAGTAGGAGGTATGGACCAGGGATGGATGCCTGGTAGGGGCCTTCGCCGACCGCGTACACGTCGCCTTGCGCATCGCAACGCACATGTCGTATTTGACCGGACACACTGCCCAAGCCAGGAAAACCAAAGTCCGTGCTCCAGGCCACGGCACCGTCGGAGTCGAGCTTCGTCACGTTGAACTGCTGGTTGCGGTTGCCGCCTACGAGCACATGTCCCAGACCATCCGTGGTCATCGCGTTGTTATTGTCCGTGGTGGATACCTGCAGGTCGGTGGTCCATAGCTGCGCACCCGTAGCTGAATATGCGACCGCCGCGGAATACGAACTGCCATTGCGGGACCATAACACCGTAATGGAATCACCGATGGTCTCCACAGCAAGGCCTTTGCCGAACGCGTTCCAGTTGGTGGGCAGTGGATACGTGACCCACCAGTTCAGCGCACCGGATGGCGAGAGTTTGGCCAGTCCGGGTCTGGTCTGTCCACCATCATCGAAGGTGCCGGTGAGGTACACTTGTCCGAGCGCATCCATGGTGGCGTCGGCGAAGTCATCACCGGTATTCGAACCAGGCGAGTTGATGACCAGTTCATCCAACAGTGCGCCTGCCGTGCTGTACCGTCGCGCGAGCACATCATTGGTCCCCGTCTGGTTCTCAAAGTCGCCCAAGGCGAGCAAGGAGCCATCGTTGAGCTCGAGAATCTTCCATGCACGTCCGATGGTGTCCTGAAGACCGGTGGCCCATAACGGTGCGCCGGCCGCATCGAATGCGGCTATGTGGAACTCAGTGGTGGTACTGGGTGTGTAGACGCCGCTCACTGCAACGTCGCCTGTAGGCAGAAGGGTGATGTCTTCCGCGCTGTGGTAGCCGGAAAGACCATCGAAATAGCTGATCCACGTGGTGGTGTATTGGGCGCGGGCCTGGGGCACGCATGCGAAGAGGACCGCCGCGTGGAGAATGCGGATGGATCTGTAGAACATGGTCACGTCGAGCGAAGTACGGATCTTCAATGTAAGCAACAGTATCCGCGGACGAGCGGGTTCCATGGAGCAGGCAAGCACGCGACTTCCTCACCTACTGCTTCCGGAGTCTCACCCCTTCAAGGAACGTCGCTATCACCACTACGGCTTCGTCCGGGCCCTGGTACACGGCTGCTTGGATGGCTCGTAGCACCTCATGATCGCTAAGAGCGGCCCAGCGCTCATAGAGCTGGCCGTGGTGGTCCTGCCGATCCGCCGGAGGGATCAGTTGCGCTTGTGGCCTTCCATTGCGATCGTGAGCCTTGTACTGATCGTTCCGGAGGTGATCGGGCTCCTGATCTCGATCATGCTGTTCACGATCTGCGGATAGGCTCACTTCCGCGGAACATCCGATCGTCCTTGGTCCGTCCTCACCCCATGACCGGATACCCGTGCTCGGTCGGTGGCACGAAGGTCTCCTTGATGGTGCGTGGGCTTACCCAGCGGAGCAGGTTGAGGTAGATGCCGGCCTTGTCGTTGGTGCCACTGCCGCGGGCGCCGCCGAAGGGCTGTTGACCCACCACGGCGCCGGTGCACTTGTCGTTGATATAGAAGTTGCCGGCGGCGTGGCGCAGCACGTTGGTGGCCTGTACGATGCTCTCGCGGTCCTGGCTGATCACAGCGCCGGTAAGGGCGTATTCGCCCGTGGCGTCCACTAGCTTCAGGGTGTCGTTCCAGCGGTTGCTGCTGTACACGTAGATGGTGAGCACGGGGCCGAAGATCTCCTCGCACATGGTGGTGCTCTTGGGGTCCTTGGTCACGGCCACGGTAGGGGCGATGAAGTAGCCGGCCTTCTTGTCGTAGGTGCCACCGGCGATGATCTGCACGTTCTTCTTGTCCTTCTTGAGGCCATCGATGTAGGCGGCGATCTTGTCAAAGGCCTTCTCGTCGATCACGGCGCCCACGAAGTTCTTGAAATCGCGGGGGTCTCCCATTTTGATGGAGGCGAGGTCTGCGAGCAATTCCTTCTTCACGGCCGGCCAGATGTTCTCGGGGATGTAGGCGCGGCTGGCAGCGCTGCACTTCTGCCCTTGGTACTCGAAGGCACCGCGTGTGAGCGCCGTGGCCACCACCGTGGGGTCGGCGCTGGCGTGGGCGATGATGAAGTCCTTGCCGCCCGTTTCACCCACGATACGCGGGTAGCTGCGGTAGAGGGGAAGGTTGTTGCCGATGGTCTGCCAGATCTGGCGGACCACGCTGGTGCTGCCGGTGAAGTGGATGCCCGCGAAGTCCTTGTGCTTGAAGATGACCTCACCGGCCACCGCACCGCTGACGTGGATGAGGTTGATGACGCCACCGGGAAGTCCCGCTGCGTTGAAGATCTCCATGATCACCTGGGCGCTGTAGGCCTGGGTGTCGGCGCACTTCCAAACCACGGTATTGCCCATGAGGGCGCAGCTGCTAGGCAGGTTGCCAGCGATGGCGGTGAAGTTGAATGGGGTGAGGGCGAACACGAAGCCTTCCAGGGCGCGGTACTCCAAGCGGTTCCAAACACCGGCCCCGTTCACGGGCTGGTCGCGGTAGATCTGCTGCGCGTAGGCCACGTTGAATCGGAGGAAGTCGGCGAACTCACAAGCCGCATCGATATCGGCTTGGTAGCAGTTCTTGCCCTGGCCCAACATGGTGGCCGCGTTGATGTGCGCGCGGTAGGGCCCGCTGATCAGGTCAGCGGCCTTCAGGAAGATGGCAGCGCGCTCCTCGAAGGGCATGTTCTCCCAATCGCGCTTGGCCTTCAGTGCCGCATCGATGGCGGCGCGCACGTGCGTGGCGTCACCGTGGTGGCTCATGCCCAGCTTGTGCCCGTGCTTCTGGGGCGGGCTCATCTTCCGCAGGTCCTTGGTCTCCACGGCCTTGCCACCGATCCACATGGGCGCATCGATGGTGGTCTTCAGACGGCGATCCATTTCGGCCTGCAGGGCCGCACGCTCCGGACTGCCGGGGGCGTAGTTGAGGACGGGTTCGTTCTTGGGCAGGGGAACGTTGAAGGTGGCGTTGCTCATGGGGTTGCGCGGTCGTGGTCTGGTGGGGTGGACCGATCGGAGCGCGAAGATACCGGTGGCAACGAACCATGCTGGTGAGGTCCGTCACAAGCGGTTGTTGCCGATCTTCGACCGCTGGCCATGTTCTTCCAAGGCGCCTTGCTTATTCTGTTGATCGCGCAGTTGTCGGACGACCTGCGTGTGACCCGTCGTGGCGTTCCGGACCGTGCCGCTTTCCTGCGCACCCCGATCATGCGGAGCCTGCTGCTCTCCGGCGCCTTGGTGGTGCTGGGTAAAGTGCTCGTGGGGCAGGGCATCGGCGGCGGTGTGCTCGGAGGTGGCAAGCTTGTGCTCACCGCGGTGTGCGTGCTGGTCTCTTTCGGCATTTCCTTCGCTTGGTACCGCTACCTCGTGTGGTTG
>JADZGG010000289.1 GCA_020854015.1 Flavobacteriales bacterium | reverse complement strand
TACCCCCCTGTTCTATTCATGGATAGGCGATGGCGTCACAACGTCGGATACTGCTTCGAACGTTGTTATCACCCCGAGCCAAGCAGGATCATACGTGGTAACTGTCAGCAACGCTTGTGGTACGACCTCAGACAGCTTGCACATAACTCTGACAGCGACCCCTAGTGCGACATGGACAGCTCCGGCAGTGATCTGCTCCGGAAACGGGCCGTTCGACCTAAGCACATTGATCACTGGAGACACAGGTGGAACTTGGTCCGGAACAGGACTGACCGGCTCCATCTTCGACCCATTCGGGCTGTACGGCTTGCAAATGCTCACGTACACCACAATCACAGGGAATTGCTTGGATTCGCTCACGCAATCCATCCTAGTATCCGCCGGCCCTATGGCCGATGCCGGACCTGATACGACCGTCTGTGGATTATCAACCGAACTCAATGCTGTTCTCTTAACGGCTATCGGAGCATGGTCCGGCAATGGCACGTTCGCACCTTCACTTAATATGCCCGGTGCAGAGGTAACCGTGAACGCCCCAGGTCTCTACCCATTCGTCTGGACGGTCGGTGACGGACAATGTGTAGCCAGTGATACAGTGCTCATCACATTCATAGATAGCGCTGGACAGGTCCTCGTGAACGCTGGCCCAGACCAGAGCCTTGACGTATTCACAGCAACTACCCTGCAAGGGGAGATCTCTCCGGGCGCGACGGCCCTGTGGGATGTGATCGGTGGTTCAGCCTTCTTCGACGACGTGCAAGATCCCGCATCCCTCGTGAACAACCTCTCCATGGGGGACAACATCCTTGTTCTGACCGCCCAAATGGGAACCTGTTCAGCAGCGAGCGATACCGTCGTCATACATGTCAATGATGTCTTCATTCCTCAGGGGTATTCTCCGAACGGTGACGGCGTGAACGACCGCTTCGAGATCACTGGACTCAGTGCCTTCCCGAATGCCCAGTTGCTCGTCTTTAACCGTTGGGGGCAGCCCGTAATCAGTAGCGACCACTATGCCAATGAGTGGGACGGCCGTTCCGACAATGGTGGCGTTCTGCCTGATGACACCTACTTCTATGTGCTGAACCTTACAGAGGACCGCACGTACAACGGCTATATCATCATCAAGCGGTGAGGCACGTGCGAACGATCATAGCAGCGTTGAGCCTTCTGTTCACGGGCATTTCCGAGGGACAGCACTCACCCTTGACCAGCCAGTACATGTTCAATGGGCTTCTGATCAATCCAGCCTATGCCGGAAGCCGGGACGCACTGGCCATCAACCTGACCTATCGGCACCAATGGGTAGGATTCGAAGGAGCCCCGACGACACAGTTGATCAGTGTTCATAGCCCGATCAAGGCTCGGAAGATCGGGTTGGGCATCCAGATATACAACGACCGCATCGGCGTCAGCCGCGAGACCGGGGTGATGACGAACTACGCTTACAGGATCCCCTTCAAGAAGGGCAAGTTGCAGCTCGGCATTGGTGCCGGGATCAGTTCGTTGCAAGCTGATTGGGCCCAGGTCGCCTTGCAGGACCGATCGGACGTTGTCTACGCCAGCAAGAGCCGGGGAGCGATACGGCCGAACTTCAGCGGGGGTGTCTTCTATTACAAGAAGGCCTTCTATATGGGAGCGAGCATGCCGTTCGTACTGGCACATACCTATGACCCAGCGGACAATACCTGGGGTCTTGCCTCGCGCAAGGACCAATACCAGCCCATGGTCACCGGTGGTTACCTTATCACGCTCAACAAAGTCTTCAAACTGAAGCCAAGCACCCTGATCCGATACCAAACTGCCGCTGGCATTCAAGCCGACCTCAATGCCAACCTGATCATCAATGACAAGATCTGGGCAGGAGTCAGCTATCGCAGTGAAGATGCCATTGTCGGAATGTTCGAGGTGCTGCCAACTCCACAGTGGCGACTTGGCTACGCCTACGATCTGGGTATAAGCAAGCTCACACCTTATCACAGTGGAACACACGAACTGATGCTTCAATACGAGTTCGGATACCGCATACGGGTTCGTGACCCCCGCTACTTCTGATGCTACGTCATCTCTCCATACCGCTGCTTTTGGTAACCGCGGCTCTAGCTCATGGACAGGTGAGCTATGTTGTGGAACCGCTCAAGGTCAGCCCGGTCGCGGATGACTATGCTCCTGTATTGGTGGATAGCAGCCTCGTCTTTTGCTCGCTGCGTGACCGCGACAACATCGTGGGCTATAGGAACGAACTCACAGATAAGCCCTTCAGTGATCTCTATCGCATTGAACTGTTCAACAAAGGCAATGAGCAACCCCGGCTGCTGGGCGACGCACTCGCCGGTTCGCTGAATGATGGACCGGCATCCTTTTTCGACCATGGCTCGACCATCTGTTTCACCCGAAACCAGGCGACGACGAACAAGTTGGGCAACACCAGGTCGACAGGCGATCACCTTGGCCTCTTCTTCTCCAACCGTATCGGTACAGAATGGACCATACCGGAACCCTTTGAGCACAACAGCACAGCGTACTCTGTGATGCATGCCGCATTCTCAAGCGACGGTGGCACGCTCTACTTCGCCTCGGACATGCCTGGAGGTGAGGGTGGAATGGACCTTTCTGCCGCCAAGAGACAGAGCAATGGCTGGGCCGCTCCTGTGAACTTGGGAAACCGGATCAACACTGAAGCGAACGAGGTATTCCCCTTCTCTTCAGCGAACGGAACCCTATACTTCTCCAGCGACCGCGAGGGTGGAATGGGAGCACTCGATATCCATTCGAGTTCGTTCGATGGCAAACGGTGGACCTCTCCGGTGGCTTTGCCTCCACCGGTGAACTCCAATGCCAACGACCTTGGCTACACCTCCTATCTCACCGACCGATCCGGCTACTTCAGTTCGGATCGTGATGGTAGCGACCGGATCTACGGTTTCCGAAAGGTCATTCCCCTGTTCACCGATTGCCCTTTGCAGCAGGTCAACAACTATTGCTTCGAATTCAAAGCCCCCTTGGACGCAACGCTGGCCAAGCTTCCCTTGATCGCCCGGTGGGATATGGGGGATGGCACCTTCATGAACGGAACAGAGGCAGCACATTGCTACCAAGGCCCAGGCGTCTACCACGTACGTCTGGACCTGATCGATAGCGCATCGGGCTCTGTGTTCTTCACCAAAGCAGCCTACGAACTACCTATCGAAGACATCCGACAAGGCTACATCACTTCCGTTGATTCGATCCGCAACGGACGCCGGGTGATCATGAACGGTGTCCACAGCAATCTGCCCGGCTTCGCAACGGAAGAATACCACTGGAACCTCGGCGACGGCAATGTTGCGCAAGGATCGAGCATCGCCCATGCATGGAAGGAGCCAGGCACTTACACGATCAAGCTCGACCTTTTGGGCATGGAGCGTGATGGCGTTTCACTAGCGCATCATTGTGTTTCGCGGACGATCGTTGTCATCCAACGGTTCGAGGACGTGGAAGACTCACCCGTGGTGGCACAATATCAGGATGCTGCCGGCGTGACCCGGGAATTCGAATACCAGAGTCTGCCCTTTGACCAGTTCGACATGGCCATCCGCGAAGGTAAGGACGCGACCTTCAGCATTGAATTGTTCGCCCGTAAAGAACGCATCAGCCTGGACGACCCTGCTTTTGTTGAGATCAGGAAGAACTACCGCATCGTGGAGCGCTATGATCCGAACAGGGGCGTCTACACTTACTCTGTCGGGGACTCTAAGGACCTGGCGGGACTTTATGAGGTATATCGCCGGGTGAAGGAGCTTCAGTTCCTTGATGCGGAGGTAATGGTGATCCATTCCGAGAAGGTCACAGACCTGAGCGCATTGCAGATGTTAAGCACCAAGGAGATGGACAATACCGTGGTGCGCGCAAGCACTGTGTACTTCGATAACGACCAACATCTGTTCAACAGATCCTTCGAGCCGCAGCTGAAAAAGCTCCTGAACGTTCTTGAAGAGCACCCACAAGTGAGCATCGTGATCGAGGCCCACACCGACGCCATCGGAAAGGATGACTATAACCTTAAGCTGTCCCAGAAACGGGCACAGAGCATCGTCGACTATCTCGTGGCCCACGGTATCGCCAAGGACCGACTTGTGCCGGTAGGCCATGGCGAGAACCACCCCATCGCGAACAATGCGGATGAGGAAGGCCGTGGCCAGAACAGGCGCGTGGAGTTCCGCATCCAGGTGCAGGACGACCAGGCCTACGAGCGAAAGCACTAAGGCGCTGCGCCGCGGAGTTCAGGGAGGTCGACCTGACCGCCCCACCTGCCGACCGTATCTTTTCCTCACTGACGCGGCAACAGATCGTTACTTTGGAGCGTCCTCCATGTGATGAGCCGCTTCCTTGTCCTGACGCTCCCATTTCTGCTGCTGTCCGCCAATACCAGCGGACAGGGTTCGGCCCGTTTCATTGAGAACAGGGGGCAATGGCCTTCCACAGTGACCCACCGGGCTGAAATTCCGGGTGCGACGGTCTGGTGCGAACGCGGGGCCGTGCTCATCGACCGGTATGATGCCCCAGCACTTCAAAAGTTGCTCCATTCGCATTCCGGGTTCGAGGGAGAGAGCACTTCCCAAAGCATCCGCCACCACTCCCTGCGCTTGCGTTTCATTAATGCGAACGAGCGCCCCACGATCGAAGGACTGGGTGTTCTTCCAGGTGCGTACAACTATTTGATCGGCAATGATCGTTCCCGTTGGGCAGGCAACGCACATGCCTTCGGCAACGTGGAACAACGGGAAGTCCGGCCAGGTGTTGACCTGAGGCTCCGATGCAGCGATACCGGATTCAAATACGACCTCATCCTTGCTGCAGGGGTGGATCCGAACTCCGTCATTTTCGCTTACGATGGAGCTGAAGGAGTTGAGGTCCGACCCGACCGGGTGACCATCAAGACCTCGCTCGGCGATGTAGTGGAGACGATCCCGTTGGCCTATCAGGAAGTGAACGGTAGGCGCAATCCGATCAGTTGCTCCTATCGGACTTCGGGGGAGGCCATAGGCTTCACACTCGGCGATCATGATCCGGGACTTCCCGTGGTGATCGACCCCACGCTTTCCTTCAGTACTTACTCCGGTTCACTCGCGAACAACTTCGGGTACACGGCCACTTTTGATGGCGACGGTTTTCTATACAGTGGAAGCAGTGCTTTTGGCCAAGGGTACCCGACCACCATTGGCGCCTATCAAGTGCTACATGCAGGCGGTGATGGGCTTTTCGATGGCACGGATATCGCGCTCACCAAATACGACACCACTGGCACATTCCTGATCTGGAGCACATACCTGGGTGGTAGCAGTGACGAACTACCTCACAGTCTCATCGTGAACGGCAACGATGAACTGTTCGTCTACGGTACCACCAGCTCGCCGAACTTTCCGACCACCAACGGTGCGTTCGATGCCTCCTTCAATGGAGGCCCAGCAGTGAACCTTACCAACGGACTCGGCGCCAACTACCCGAACGGTGCCGACATGGTCGTGGCGCGACTCAGCTCCGATGGCTCACAGCTCCTGGCCAGCACCTACCTCGGTGGAAGTAACACGGACGGCTTGAACACCGCGCCCGGTCTTAAGTTCAACTATGCCGACGAGGTACGCGGCGAAGTGCTTCTGGATGCGAACGACAACGTGCTCATCGCAAGTACCACCGCTTCAACGGATATGCCCACGACAGCCGGGAGCTTTCAAGCGACGTTCGGAGGCGGCTCCCATGATGGGGTCGTGCTGAAGTTGGACGCTTCGTTGACCACCTTGATCTGGGGCACCTTCTTCGGAGGTTCGCTCGCTGATGCGACCTATAATCTTGAGCTCGACGAGAACGATCGCCTTTACGTTGCAGGGGGCACTCGCAGCGCGGACCTCCCGGTGACCTCGGGTGCATTGTACACGACATTTCAAGGAGGATCGGCGGATGGGTTCGTGGCCGAGCTGAGCAGCGATGGAAGCGGGCTGGTGGCCAGCACGTATTACGGTACAGCATCATACGACCAATGCTATTTCGCGGACCTCGACCAGAACGGTTACGTCTACCTCTATGGCCAGACCCAGGCACCGGGTAGTCAACTCATCGTCAACGCTCCCTACAACATCCCGGGTGGCGGGCAGTTCCTCGCGAAGCTCGATGCCTCACTGTCCACCTTGTTGATCGGTACACGCTTCGGTCAG
>JADZGG010000288.1 GCA_020854015.1 Flavobacteriales bacterium | reverse complement strand
TGCACGCAGGGTCGGCTGACCGGCATAGAGCCAGGCGGACATTCCGGCTTCCAGGTCCCTCTCCTTCGTGAAGCCCAGGCCCTTCATGCGCGTCATCGTCTGCCGTGAGCGGCCACCTGAAGCGCAGTAGATGTAGACCGGTCGGTCTTTATCCAACTTCTTGATGCCATCCATGAAACCCGGTGCCGAATAGTCCAGCATGGTGGCGCCTTCAATGATGCCAGCCTCACATTCATCAGGCGTGCGCACATCGAGCAACAACCCCTTGGAAGCGCTCTGCGCCTGCATGAACTCCTTCACAGGCAGTGAACTGAAGGCTGCATCGCTCTGCGCCTTCACGGTGAAACTGAAAGATCCTACGGCCATGAGCAAAAGGAAGGACAGCGAAAGACAGTGGCGGCTATGTATCATGGTCGTAGGCACTTGAGCTTCACGAAATTAGGTAGCGGAAAGACTGGAGGTACGTGACCAGCATCACTTCAGGGTCCTGCCCGTGACAGTGTACTCGGTCCTGCGGTTCTCAGCCTGCTCTTCAGGCGTGCATTGCACACCAGCCGCACAGTGGTTCAACAAACGCGTGGAGCCATAGCCCTTGGCCGTGACCCGCTCTTTGGGCACACCCTTGGAACGCAAGTGCTCCAGGATCGCATCCGCTCGTTGCTGCGTCAGCTTCAAACTGGCCGCAGCTTCGCTCTGGGCATCGTCGTGCACGGCCACTTCGAACAGCAGGGTGGGGTTTACGAGCATGCGCTCCGCCAAAGCATCCAGCTCGGTCTTCGCCACTGGGTCAAGCGTCGCACCGGTCTTGCCCCAACGCATGTGCTTCAACGCGATCGGGCGTCCCACCTTGACCTCTTCCACGCTCAGGTCACGGGCCGTGTTCAGGTCCACAACGCCCTGCTTCATACCGATCGTGCTTACCGGTACGCTCATGCTGAAGTAGCCTTCCTTCTCGAAAAGCACCTCGAATTGCTCGTTAGGCTGCAGGCGGGTGAACACATCACCACCTGGTCCGGTGGTCCGTAGATCGCTCTGGAAGCTGCTCAGGTTGACGATGTTCACCGTCATGCCCTCCACGAATCCAAGACGGTCCGTATGCCGGATCACGGCACGCAACCAGATGCCTGCATCGGGCACAAGGTGGATGTCACGGGCCATGATCTGGTCCTGTTCGATCCGCTCGGTGCTCAGGAATTGCTCACCATCGTAACGCCCCTTCATGCGTGCCACCACTTTGTACTCACGGTCCTTCTGCACTGCGAACGAGTATTTGCCGTTCCCATCCGTACGGGTGCTCTCCAATAGGGCGCCTTCCTTGCTGAACAACTGTACTTCCGCGTCGATCACGGGCGTCTCGTGCTCATCATCGATCAATTGACCCGTGCAGAGGAAACGCTGCTCCAAGGGATAATGCATCATGAAGGCATAGATGTCATCATCCCCCGCCCCACCCGGTCTGTTGCTGGTGAAGAAGCCGGTCTTACCGACCGCATCGATGATGAAGCCGAAATCATCCTTCGGGCCATTCACCGGAGCACCCACGTTGATCACCACGTTGTACCCTCCATCCGAAGCACGGGGCGCCGCCTGAACGTCAAGCCCCCCCAGTCCCGGATGGCCGTTGCTGGCGAAATAGAGCGTGCCATCGGCCCCGATGAACGGAAAGGACTCATCCAGGAACGTGTTGATCTTGGGGCCCAGGTTCTCGGGTTCGCCCCACTGCCCACCAACGTCGCGACACATGTACAGATCCGTGCCGCCTTGGCCACCGGGCATGTCGCTCACGAAAACGAGCACTCTGCCATCGCGCGAAAGAGCCGGATGAGCAACGGAGCATTCCGTGTTGTTGTAAAGGAAGGGTTCCACGTCGGACCATGCGCCTGTCGAGGCGCGCACCCGCTGGATGTTCAAGCGGTGCACGCCGTTCTTGCTTTTCACGTTGCTGCTGCGGGTGAACCAGAGGACATCCCCGTTCACGCTGCAGGTGGCGGGACCATCGTGTTGCCTGGAGTTCACGGCGCCTTCCAGACGCTGGGGCGCTCCAAGGTCACCGGCGGGCGTACGATCGGCCACGTAGAGGTCCAGAAAGGGCTGGCCGTTCCATGCCGCATGCCGCTTTGCACCAACGGTCTCGCCCCGTGTGGAGGCGAACACGACGCGGTCCGCACCAAGCCAGGTCGGACACAGGTCCGAGAACGGCGTGTTGATGCTGGTCGCCTTCACCGTGAAATGGTCGGCATCCTGCGTGAACTTTCGTGCGAAGTCACTGATATTGCTTCGAAGGCCTTGCCCCTCCGGGCGTGTGGTGGCCAGGTACTTGTCCATCCACTCCTCGGCTTCCGCGTATCGTGCGTTGCCTTTCAACGCCAAGGCGTAGTTCAGCATATCCGATGGTTCCCGGTTCAGGAATTTCACAACCTGCGCATACCAGATCTCAGCGTTCTCCGTGTCGGACAGCTTCATGTAGCAATCCGCAAGTCGCTTGGTCACGTGTTCATTCACGGCGCCGAGCTGGGCGGCCACCAGGTACTCTTCCGCAGCGGCCTTGTAGGCCATCTGGTAGTAGAAGCGGTCGCCATAGCGAGTATGTGCTTCAGCGCCGCCTTGTGCAATAGCCGACTGGCCCACCAACAAGGCGGCCATCACCATCAGGTTCTTCAACACGCTGTCCATCAGAAGTAGCGCGGGGATATGGTCCGGCCCTTGGACAGGTTGAGGTCGTAGCTCACCATGATCTCATGCGTTCCGGCATTGTAGGCTCCGATGCGGGTGGTGGTGGCATCGAAGGCATAGCCGGCCCGGAATTGCTCGTTGAACTGGAACTGTGCCATGACACCGAAGGCGGAACCCACTCTGTACATGGCTCCGAACCAGATGCGTTCCCGGAGCAGGAAGTTCGCGTTCAGGTCCAAGGACAACGGCGCGCCTTCCACTACCCGCGCAGTGATGGCAGGTTTGAACTTGAGGTCCACGCCCATGTCAACGACGTAGCCGGCCATCAGGAAATAGTGGCGCGATTCTCGAGAGATGGTGACCGTCCCACTGGTGGCGTCCATCAGATCGTTCTCCAGCAGTTTCGGCGCGCTCAGTCCCACGTAGTACCGAGGGGAATGCCAATACAATCCGAAGCCGAAGTTGGGCAGCGCGCGGGAGATGTTCGCGTTCGATGGATCGGGATCCACGGTCAGCAACGAAGCGATGTCAGCCTGGTACATGTTCACCCCACCCTTCAAGCCGAAGGACAGGCGTGTGTCGGCGCCCGTGCGAACGCGATAGGCCAGATCGAGGAAGGCACCTGTCTGGCGCGCTGGACCCGTGCGGTCGTGGATCAAACTGCCTCCCATGGACATGTTGGCCAGCGGAAGCGGCGAATGCATGCTCAGCGTCTGCGTGCTTGGAGCGCCCTCAAAGCCCACCCACTGGTGGCGGCTCAGGGCCATGGCCGTGAACGTATTGGCGCTGCCCGCATAAGCCGGGTTGAAGGCCAGCGTGTTGAACATGTACTGGCTGTACATCGGGTCCTGCTGCGCTTGCACGGCCTTGGGGCCAAGCAACACCACGATCAGGAGCACGCTTTGGAGAGGCTTCCTGCTCATCGGTTCAGGTAGATGAATCCCTTGTACACATCACTGCCATCGCCCAACTCCACTACATAGTAATAGGTACCTGTGGGCAGACCACCGGGGATCACGACCTGCTCATAGGTGCCATCCCAACGCACCGAGATGTTGTCGTAGCCCGCAGCCTTGTAAACTTCACTGCCCCAACGGTTGAAGATCGACACAGTGTTGCCTGCGAAGCCCTCGATGCCAGGGATCACCAACACATCGTTCACACCATCGCCGTTGGGACTGAACGACTCAGGCACATAGATCGGAGCATCGTAGTCGCAACCGCTCACACCGCGGATCGTATCCGGAGCGCAGCCGTTGACATCGGTCACCACGATCTCGTACGACTGGCTTTCGAGCAGTGGTGCAGAGGTGAAGATGTATGGCACAGAGGACGTGAGCGTGCCTGGCACACCGCTAACGCTGTAAGTGGAGGGTACACCACCGGAAAGGGTGAAGGAAATGGTGTAGGTACGGTCCGTGGCGATGCAGGTGATGATCGTGTCCGTGACGGTCACCGGTTCGCTTACCGTGGTGGCCACATAGGCCGTATCCGAAGGACATCCGGCGGTAGGCACCACGTACATGAAGCCGTAAGCACCTGGATCCACACCGAGCACATTGAATGAACCGTTGACCAAGGCGCCCGTGTTGTCCAGATCCGTCCACGTACCGTTAATGCCAGCTCCCGGCAGCGAGTTGATCAGCAGGTACGCTTCATCTGCATTGCACAAGGCCACCTGAGCATCGGCGCCTGCGATCGGCGGATAGTTCACCACGATGATTACAGTGGCCAACGTGTCATTGCAAACACCATTGCCAGGCAGCGTGTAAAGGAAAGTTCCGCTCGGGTCCACCGCCGGATCGAAGGTGCTGCTCACCGAGGTGCCACCTGCATTGGTCCACACTCCGCCAGGTTCAGGCGTGCCGCCCAGTACGGTGAACAGGTCGAAAGCCTGCGAGGAACTGCACACGGCGAGCGTGGTGTCCCCTCCGGGATCTGGGAACGGGGTGACACTGATGTAGACCAACGAAGTGGCATCTCCACAACCTGGAACAGTGACCGTGTATGAGAATGGATACTGACCGGAGGAAGGCAACAGGGAGGCGTTCAGTAAGTTGCCGGTCAGCGCTCCCGTACCCAGCACATCCGCCCATGTTCCACCTGCATCCGGAGTGCCGCTAAGTGAATTGAAGAGGTCGTATGCGGTCAACCCACCACAGATCGTGTCCGTACCGCCGATGCCCGGATCGCCGCCAGGGCTCACGACCACGGTCACCGTGGCATCGTCAGCAGCGCATGGCCCCGAACCCGGCACCGTGTAAATGAACGAGTATGTTCCTGCCGGGACCAATGTGGCATTGAAGACACTGCCGGTCAAGGCCCCGGAAGTGTTCACGTCGGTCCAAGCCCCGCCAGCATCCGCTCCAGCCCCCAGGGTCAGGAACAGGTCCACGCTCGTGTTGGTCGAACACACGGAAAGCGTCGAGTCAACACCCGCTTCAGGCGCCGTGGTCAGTTGGATCGTCAAGGTGGCAACATCGGCTGCACATGGGGCCAGTCCGGTCACCGTGTAGGTGTATATACCACCAACATCCACGGCCGGATCGAACGCGGGACCATGTGGCTGTGATCCCGGCCCCGTCCATGTTCCACCATTCTGTGGATTCCCGGCAAGTTGGGTCACCATCTGGAAAGAAGGAGCATCGGAACAGATCGAGATCGAATTGTCCAATCCTGCGAAAGGGGCCAGGTTCTCCGAGACCACCACCACCGCTTCGTCATCCTGGCAAACATTCTGGCCGGTGACCGTATACGTGTACACACCAGGCCCATCCACGGCAGGATTGTAGGTGTTCGGGTGAGGCACGCTTCCGGGGCCTGTCCAAGATCCACCGGCTTGCGGTGTGCCTTGCAGCTGCAGGAAAAGGTCTATCGTGGTGCCGTTCGAGCAGACCGTGACGGCACCCGGATCACCTGCGTTCGGTGCTTGTGTCACTTGCATCGTAACCACAGATTGATCAGCAGCACAATTGCCGATGGCAGGAACCGTGTATGTATAGGCGCCTGCTGCATCCACTGAAGGATCGAAGAACTCATCCGTGACCGCGTTGGAAGGATCCGTCCAGGTACCTCCTGCATCGGGTCCTCCGCCCAGCAATGTGAACAGATTCACCTGGCCGCTGCTGCTGCACAGT